>CAXTVG010000168.1:3683-5154 GCA_964247505.1 uncultured Acidobacteriaceae bacterium | reverse complement strand
CGGGGCCGCTATGCCGAGCGGCTTACCGAACCCACGCCCACCGGCCCGCTGGGGCCACCGCCCAAGCACTTCGACAAAGCCCATGGAGCGCTGTGGAAGGAGATCGCGGCCGCCGCGCCGCCGGGGGTGCTCACCAGCAGCGATACGTGGCTGGTGGAGCTCGCCTGTTCGCTCATGCACGGGCAGCGCGCGGGGACTGCTTCGGCCGCCTCGCTGTCCCTATTGACCACGCTGCTGGAGAAGAGGGGCATGACGCCCGCAGATCGGAGCACGGTGCAAGGGGGGCTGCCTAAGCCCGAGGCAGATGACCCGTGGAGCGCCTTTGAGGTGCAATGACGCGCTGCCCGCGCACCGGGGCGCGCAGATCGCGGCGCATTCCACCGCTACGGCTTCGATGAGGTCAGTTACAGCCTCCACCGTCAGGAGCTCGCGGCGCGGGCGGCCCTTGGGCAGCCTCCCGGCCCGCGAAACGTGTCAAAAAGAGGACCATGCTGCTCCGACACTCCGCGCGTCGGAGCTTCGATGCTGTACCGTTCCCGCTCGGGTCAAAGCTCGCGGGCTGATGCGGTGGAGCTTATTCCGCTATTCCGCTTGTTCCGCTGTTCCGCAAGCGTGAGTTTTGGCACTTTTGGCACCTGTCACCTTCGCGCATGGGCCCGAAGGCGCGACCGCTCCGGGGAGGGGGTGCTCCTTTCCAGTCCAGGTTAGAGATTCGCAGGCCGGAGGCGCTCTTGAGCTCTAGCGCCTGCATTTGCTGGTAGATTTGCTGGTATCTCCGCAAAGCGCAAATTTCAAGTTATTGTCGGCACAATACTTGCAGCCCCATTACGAATCCCTCTCCCGCTTAAAATTTTCCGCTTACCCGCTCGTTCCGTGTGGCACGCGCAACTGTCTGGTCTGGGTTGATTTGCATGACAACGATGGCCCGCATGCCAACAAAAGATTCGGCAGTTTGCCTTGCATGAAAGGGCTTGGTTCTACACTTCGACAACTCGGGCTTGTGAGGGTGGTTCGAATTTCCGAAGTACTGAGCGGCACCGGAGTTTAGCGATTGCACCTGGCGACCTCCTGATCTAAGCGGGCCACTTCACGTTCGTTCCTGATGGCCATTCGGAGTCTTCGGCTTCAATGTCTGGCTGGGCACCTTACGGCACGGCGCAAGACCGTGATCAACGGAAATAACGAGTTCTCGTTCGAGCCTGAACAGTCGCTCGAACCGGCGCAGAGATTTCCCCTCCATCGAAACAAGGGCAAGAACTACACCTGGATCGCCGCGACAAGCGGTGCATACAGGCCTGCCGCTTCTTACGACCGGCAAGGACTTTCTCTTCTTGCATGGCACGCTTCTTAAGGTTTTCTGGATCGACCCGGCTTTAAGACAACCCTCAATATATCGAGCGCCCCGCTGGCCGATAGCCGGTTCGGCACTAAGCGGTTATTGAGATCGTGGGACGATGGGCTATGACATCGG
>CAXTVG010000168.1:0-3583 GCA_964247505.1 uncultured Acidobacteriaceae bacterium | reverse complement strand
GATCCGGATCGCAGCGCTCGCTTCAACGCGAGCCTGCAGCCAACAGATCGTCCAGGAACTCCGACGCAGCCTCAACGCCGGTAACCAAAAGCCGGTCCCGGGCACGGGTACAGGCCACGTACAGCAGGTGCCGTTCCGTGTTGTAAACCTCCTCCAGCTCGGCTTCGTCCGCGGCGGCTTCCATGCGGGCCTGCTGCGGGAGGATGTCTTCATCGCACGCCATTACTGCCACCGATCGAAACTCCAGGCCCTTGGCCAAATGCATGGTCCCGATCGAAACCTTGTCCGGCCGGATGGCTACCTGCTCGTCCAGAATATTCACCGGAAGCTCCGCCGCGGTCACGGCCGCAGCGGCACGCCCAATCTCCGCGGGGGAGCGCACAAACACCGCAAGGTCCCCGGGCTTCTGGTCGCTTTTCCTTTGTTGCCGCAGCCACGCTGTGACGGTCTGCCGCTCCTGCTCCTCGCTTGCGAGCACACGCAGAACAGGCCTGGGGCCGTTGAACACGGAGATAGTCCCGCTGCGCTCCTCGGCATTCCCGTCCACGTCCACCACTTCGGCGCCCAGCAGCCTGTCGGAGTGCGAGCGTATCTGGTGCGAGGTGCGGTAATTGATCTTCAAGGTGGTCGAGCGCCCCCGCACATCCACACCCGCCGCCTTCCACGAGAAAGGCTGCCGGAAAATGCGTTGGCCCAGGTCACCCGCGAAAAACAGTCCATTCTCCCGGCCGCCGGTAAGCGCGCTGAGAAAGCGAAGCTGTGCGACTGACACATCCTGCGCTTCGTCCACCACGGCAAAGTCGAAAGGCGACTGCGCCCGGCCCTTGTAATGCGCCGCCAGCGTGTTAAACAGCCCGGACTGCGTGAGCATGCCCTGCGCCTTGAGCCCCGCGCGGACCTGCTCGAAGACAGCCCACAGCGTCGCTCGCTGCGCTTCTTTCAGGCGCGTCCTGCGGCCCAACCGCGTCACGTCGCGGTAGCTTTCCCAGGTGTCGAGCTGCCAGCCGTCAACCACCTGCGTCCATTCCGCTTTCAGGAACCGCTCTGAAAAACTGTGGCCTGCCACCGCTGCCGCAGCCTCGCGCAGAAGCGTATCCACGACGGCTTCGGGAGCGATCCGCAACGGTCCGAAGTTCGCCTTGTAAAGCCGGGCGGCAACTGCGTCCATGGAGCACACTTCCACACGCTCGGCAAGGCGCGGCACGCTCCCCAGCAGCAGGCGCAGGCGCGCGTCCAACGCATGCGAGAGCGGCTCGGAAAAGGTCGTCAGCAGCACCCTCGCACCCTCATGGGTGCGTGCAAGGAACACAGCGCGATGCAGCGCAACGATCGTTTTGCCGGTACCCGCGGAGCCCGCGACCTTGGCCGGACCGTTGTAGCTCCGCTCTACCAACGCGCGCTGCGCCGGGTGCAGAAACACGGCCCAGCGCTCGCTGGGAGCATCCAGCGCAGCGGCCAGCTCCTCGACGTTGCGCATCACGCGGAAGCGGCGCAGCGCATCCGGGTGTTCGAACGGGCTCACGCCTTCCAGGGCGGCCTCCGGGCGCGGCGGCCGGATACCGACGGCCAGGTTCAGCAGCGCTTCCGCCGCTTCGGCGGGCAGGTGCGCCACCAGGTCCAGCAGTGAGTCCTCCGTCGCTTCGCGCACGTCCGCGAGCCACTCCTGAGGGGTGCCGTAGGCCAGCAGCTCACCGTCGGAGATATTTGCGAAAACCCGCGGCGCCGGGCGCGTCTCCTCTCCAGCAACCAGCACATAGCTTGGGACCACCACCTCTTCCACCCGCTCGCGGACCTCGACCAGTTGCGCGGCCCCGGTCCTGGGATGGACTTCAAGCCGCCGCCGCTCTGCCCACCGGTAGGCGGCGTCGTGGTGGTCCGCATAGCACAGCAGCAGGCTTTCGTTTTTGCCGGCGCTGCTGCGATGCACAATCACCCGCAGATCCCGGCTGACCCGCGCGGACCAGAACCGGGCGTCCTTGGACCGATCGATGCGGTGCCACTGCAGACTCGGCGTGTCCGGCTGCGTCTGCAGGTCGTAGGCCGTCAGCTTGACCGCTTTCTGCTCCTCCGCGGTCAGGCGCGCCAGGCTGGCGGTAAATGTATCGGCAATGCGAAACTCCATCACTCCACCTTGAAGACCTTCATCACTTCATCGCCGAGATGGTTGATCACCTTTACGGCAATGCGTCCGGAAGCGGGTTTGGGGAACGGCCGCGAGGTCGCCGAGTGCAGCGACTCCCAGGCTTCCTCGTTGATCTCCGCCTTGAGTGTCGTTTTGAGCGACTTGTACGGGTCGCTCGCTCCCAGAAAGTAGGCGTGGCGCACGAAAAAGCTCTCCTCGTTATAGTCGGTGTCGAGGAACCAGCAGGCGATCTCGTCGGGGCTCGATGAGCGCACCTCGCCGGTCGAGGGATGGAACACATCGACGCCGCGCACCGTGACCTGCACCTGCCCGTCCGGACGCGCGATCTCGATGTCCGGCTCGCCGAAGATAACGAACAGGTTGCCTTTGCCCGTGTTCTTCAGGTCGGTGGCCATGTGCAGGTCGGCGTTCATGCGCGCTTTGAGCACGTGAATGCGGCCCAGCCTGTTCAGCTCGGCCGAGTGCGCGTCGTAGGAGAAGGCGCAGGCGATCAGCACGTCGAACCCTCCGTCGCCTGCCTCGCGCGCGGCGCGCACCAGGTCTTCGCGCGTCAGCGTGCCGAACTCGGGGCCGATCAGGATCGCCGCGCGCTTGCGGCTGCCGTCCGCCTCCTCATACCGGCCCTCGGCGCACACCAGGTCGCCCGGCCAGGGCGTCAGCGAGGAGAAGGTGATGCGGTTCTCCTTGTGCGCCTGCTGCACGCCGCTGGTTCTCAGGGTTTCCAGCATCACCTGCGCGAAGTCGCGGGCGTCGCGCGCGTCTGCATCCCAGGTGCGGTCGTCGGTCCGGGCGCTCTCGACCGGCTGATCGTTCTCATCGATGGCCAGCACCCGGTGCGGCGAAAGGCTTTCCACGGTAAACGGCCCGGCCACGCGCACCTTTTTGTTGTCCTCGTACGGCTTGTCGTAGAGGAACTCGAACTCGGCCTTGGCGGCGATGGAGCGGTCGATGGCCCGCTGGCGCGCGATGCGCCCCTCCCACCATTGCGCATGGAGCGAACGCGCCGGTTCCGGCCAGGTTGGGTCGGCCTCGCGGGGGATCTCCCACTCCTGCCAGGCTTTTCCAAGCGCCGCGTTCAGCTGCGCGCGCAGCGGTTCGAGGCGGGTCTGGTAATCGTCGTAGATCACGTCGATCTCGGCGTTGTTGGCGATGGACTTGAGCGTGATGTGCGGCACGCGTTCGTAGACAAAGCCGGAGCGTACGCGGCCCTTTGTCGGGATGTCGAGGGGAACGCGCTTGCTCAGCTCGGCTTCCTTCTTCCGGCCCTCGGGCGAGTCGGCGAGCAGGTAGTAGGGGTAGCGCGCACCCATGACGCGGGCGCGGGCGAGCGCGAGCGCGACGCGGGAGGTGTCGATGGTGATCCAGCGCCGCCCCCACTGCTCGGCGACATAGGCGGTGGTGCCCGAGCCGCAGGTGGGGTCGAGAACCAGGTCGCCTGGG
>CAXTVG010000167.1:0-5165 GCA_964247505.1 uncultured Acidobacteriaceae bacterium | reverse complement strand
GTAAAGTCTAGGCATGCGCTTTCGCCTGCCGCCCTTGTACCCCATCCTCGACGAGCGCTTTTTCCCGGAAGGCGAGCCGGCGCGGGGCGCTTTTCTGGACCGGACGGTGCGCGAGCTTGCCGATGCGGGCGTGACCCTGCTGCAGTTGCGGGAAAAGACCGGCAGCCGCGAGCAGTGGCTGGCCGATGCGCAGACAATGCGAAGAGCGGCAGGGAGCGGGATGCGATTCATCCTGAATGACCACGTTGATCTGGTGCGGGAAGCCGGCTTCGACGGCGTCCACCTGGGCCAAAGCGACCTGCAGGTGCGGGCCGCGCGCATGCAGCTTGGGCCGGAGTGCGTCGTTGGGCTTTCTACCCACACCGTGCGGCAAGCCGGGGATGGCGACGCGAGTAGCGCGGATTACCTGGCGGCCGGACCTGTGTTTGCAACCGTGAGCAAGGCCGACGCGGAGCCGGTGATTGGGCTTGAAGGGGTGCGCGCTGCGCGCCGGAGCACCACCAAGCCGCTGGTGGCCATTGGCGGCATTACCGGCGGGAACGCAGCCTCAGTGTGGGAAGCTGGGGCGGATTCGGTCGCGGTGATCGGGGCTTTGTGGGCTCCGGACAGCTCGCCCGGCGCGATCGCCCGAGACATCCTCCGGCTTTTCCGGTAGAACATTCTTTAACCGTGACCACGATTCCCGCCGCTCCACCGAACACAGCCAAGGAAACCATGGTGAAGGGCCTCGGCCTTTTCTCCTCGACCGCGATCGTGGTCGGCTCGATGATCGGCTCGGGAATTTTCATTGTTTCCGCCGACATCGCGCGCCTGACCGGCTCGCCCGCGCTGCTGATCGGCGCGTGGCTGATCACCGCGGTGATGACCATCATCGGGGCTCTCTCCTATGGCGAACTGGCCGCGATGATGCCGCGCGCCGGCGGCCAGTATTTGTACCTGCGCGAGGCGCTGGGGCCCATGTGGGGCTTTCTGTTCGGCTGGACTTTGTTTCTGGTAATCCAGACCGGGACCATCGCGGCCGTGGGCGTGGCATTCGGCAAGTTTCTGGGCGTGTTCTTCCCCTCGGTCTCGTCATCTCACTGGCTGCTGCGCCTGGGCCACGTGCCCGCCGTGCGCATCGGCCCTATGACGCTCGGCAACATGGACTTGGGCCTCAACACGGCCAATCTGGCGGGCGTGCTGATTGTGATTCTGCTGACGGTCGTGAATGTCTTCGGCGTCCGGCTGGGAGCGCTGGTCCAGAACGTATTTACCACCGCAAAGACCCTCGCCCTGCTCGCGCTGGTCGGCTTCGGCGTCGTGCTGGGGCGCAACCCGGCGGCCCTCGCGGCGAATTTCAAGAATGGCCATTTCTGGGCCGGCGCGGGCTGGCACACCCTGCACCCGCTCGCGACCGGCGGCAGCGTCGCGCTGGTGGGTCTGGTCACGATGCTTGCCGTGGTCCAGACCGGTTCCCTGTTTTCCGCCGACGCCTGGAACAACGTCACCTTTACGGCAGGCGAAGTCCGCAACCCCAGCCGCAATCTGCCGCTTTCGCTGGTCATGGGCACAGGCCTGGTGCTCGCGCTCTATCTGCTCGCGAACTTTGTGTACCTGTTCGCGCTGCCGCTCCTCGGCGACCCGCACGGGACCACCGCATTCGCGCGCGGCATCCAGTACGCCAGCGAGGACCGGGTCGCGACCGCGGTGCTGCAGCAGATTTTCCACTCCTGGGGCGGCTACCTGATGGCCGGGGCCATCCTGATCTCGACCTTCGGCTGCGCGAATGGGATGATCCTGGCCGGGTCGCGCGTGTACTACGCCATGAGCCAGGACGGGCTGTTCTTCAAGGCCACGGGCCGCCTGCACCCGCGCTATAAAACGCCGGTCGCCTCGCTCGCGCTCCAGGCCGCGTGGACCTGCTTCCTGTGCATTTCGGGCTCCTACGGGCAGTTGCTCGACTACATCATCTGCGCGGAGCTGGTGTTTTATATCCTGACCATCGCGAGCCTGTTTGTGCTGCGCCGCACCCGGCCCGACGCGCCGCGACCCTACCGCGCTTTCGGCTACCCCGTGCTGCCCGCGGTGTACATCGCAATGGCGGCTACCATCTGCTTCACGCTGCTGCGCTATAAGCCGCAGTACACCTGGCCGGGGCTTTTCCTGGTGCTTCTGGGTGTGCCGGTGTACCTGTTCTGGTCGCGATCGAGCCGCGCTTAAACTCATTTCCACTCTGAAGGGAACCCCCCGCGCATGGCGAACCTGCTAGCAACTAAACCAATGTCGTCGCTCCGCGAGGAGGCCAGCGAAGAAGGCGAGCACACGCTTCGGCGCTCGCTCGGGCCGCTGAATCTCATCACGCTCGGGATCGGTGCCATCGTCGGCGCAGGTATTTTCGTGCTCACCGGCCACGCGGCGGCGGCCAACGCCGGGCCGGCGATCGCGCTCTCGTTCGTGCTGGCCGGCATCACCTGCGCGTTTGCCGGGCTCTGCTACGCGGAGTTCGCCTCCATCATCCCCATCGCCGGCTCAGCCTACACCTATGGCTACGCAACGCTCGGCGAGTTCGTCGCCTGGATCATCGGCTGGGACCTGGTGCTTGAGTACGCCTTCGGCGCGGCCACGGTTGCGAGCGGCTGGTCGGGCTACTTCCTCAGCCTGCTGGAGCAGCTGCACCTCACCCCATCGCCCGCGCTGGCGCGCTTTACCACGGTGTACGGCAACCCGCTCTATATGTGGCACGGGCGCTGGCAGCCGCTGGACGCGCTGCCGCCCGGCGCGGACCTGACCGGGCTGACGCATGTGACGGGCGTCTTCAACCTGGTCGCGTTCCTGATTATTGCCGTGGTCACCACGGTGCTGGTGATCGGCATTAAGGAGTCGGCTAACCTCAACTCCGCCATCGTGATCGTCAAGCTCGGGATCGTGGGTGTGTTTGTAGTGCTCGGGGCGCTGTTTCTGCTCCGGCACCCGCACGTGGCGGCGCACAACTGGCACCCCTTTATCCCGCCGAACCAGGGGTTCGGGCGCTATGGGCTGTCCGGCATCGCGGCCGGGGCGGCTTCCGTGTTTTTCGCGTATATCGGCTTTGACGCTGTTTCAACTGCCGCGCAGGAAGCGAAAAATCCCCGCCGCGACATGCCCATCGGCATCCTCGGTTCGCTGGTTTTCTGCACCATCTTGTACATTATCGTGTCCCTGGTGCTCACGGGGCTGGTCGACTACCGGCAGCTCAACGTCGCCGAGCCGGTTGCGGTCGGCATCGACGTCACGGGTGTTGTGTGGGGCTCGCTTTTGGTCAAAATCGGGGCCGTTTTCGGTCTGTTTACCGTCATGCTGGTCATGCTGCTGGGTCAGTCGCGCGTGTTTTTCTCCATGTCCAAGGACGGCCTGCTGCCCCGGTGGGCGTCCGAGATCCACCCGCGGTTCCGAACGCCTTGGATTTCCAACATCGTGGTCGGCACCATTGTCGCGTTTTTGCCCGCGCTTTTGCCCATCGGCAAGCTGTCGGAGCTCGTCAACATGGGCACGCTGCTCGCGTTTGCGATCGTTTCGGCGGGGGTGTGGATCCTGCGTGTGCGCCAGCCTGAGCTGGTGCGTCCATTCCGGACGCCGCTCGTTCCGTTGGTCCCCATTTTCGGCATCGGCAGCGCGTTTTACCTTATGTTCAATCTCCCGGCGCTGACCTGGGAGGTTGTGGGCATTTGGCTGGTGATAGGCCTGGCAATTTACTTCGGTTACTCGGTAAAGCACAGCCTGGTGCAGAAATTGCCTCAGGAGCAAACGACGGGACATCGCTAAGTTACTGACGGGGAATGTGGAAGAACGCAGGAGGCGGTCTCTCGGATTCCTTAGTGGAAAAATGCGCAGTTTACCGCGTCAACACGCAAAAAAAGTTTGTTGCGCGAGTGATAGCGAAGCGTAGTCCGCATCTGTTTGACTGTCACACGTACAGTTTCGGAGCACTTTATGGGCTCTGAAATTGTGCGCGCTGCCACAGTAACGCGGCCATGGTTCCAAGGAGGCTCCGCTCGTGCCAAAGAAACTCGTTCCTTCCCCGCTCTGCCCTTCTGAGAAAGTCACTGAAGAACAGCTTGCTACCGATGTTGCTGTTCTTGAGCTTGACTCCGTCGTCCACCCCGTTAACCGTCGCTCCTTCTTCTCTTCACTCACCGCGCTTGGCGCGGCCGCGGCAACGGCCGGTCTGCTGGCGTCCGCTCCCAAGGCCCGGGCCCAGGCCATTCCGCCCGGAGCTTCAGGCACCGACATCATCATCGGCGTCCTGAACTTCGCGCTCAATCTGGAATACCTGGAAGCCAACCTATACATCTCGGTTTCCGGGGGCACCCCGCTGTCGGAGCTGAGCTACCAAGGCCTGGGCCTGGGCGGAAGCACGGCGATTAAGGGCCTGCCGAACAAGCTCAACCTCGATGCCATCACCATGGCCACGGCGCAAAACCTGGCCAGCGATGAAGTGCGCCATATTGGTGTGCTGCGCGCGGCTATCCTCGGCCTGGGCGGCACACCGATCGACCAGCCTGTGATCGACTACTCGCTGGGCGGCAAGATGTCCATCACCACGCAGGCGCAGTTCCTCGCCGTCGCGCGGCAGTTCACCACGGTCGGCAACGCGGCTTACGGCGGCGCGGCTGCACTGCTGGTTTCAAACCCGCTGGTGCTGACGGTGGCCGGGCAGATCCTGGGCGCGGAAGCGCAGCATCTGGGCGGCATCAACGTTCTGTGCGATATGCAGGGCGTGATTTCGCCCAAGGTGGACTCGCTAGACTACCCGCCGGTTCCGCCGAACACCTACTTCACGCTAAGCCCGGATACGCTGCCGCCGGCGCAGGGGCCTGCACTTGGGCCGCAGCGCACACCGCAGCAGGTCCTCGGGATCGTGTACGGGGTGACGACCGCGACCAGCTCGCCGACACCGCCGGCCGGTATTACCAAGGGCGGCTTCTTCCCGAACGGCGTCAACGGGTTCGAAAAGTCCACCTAGGACGCTCGATCTCGCCCCATGCGCAGCTCTAGACGCAGCAACGAGAGCTGAGGGAGACAACAGAATCAGAGCTACGGAGAAGGAAACACATGTTGATGCAAACGGAAGAAACACGGCAGGAGTTCGCGATGCCGGCGAAGTCTGTCCTGAACCGCCGGCGCTTTTTGCAGGCAGCCGGCGGTTC
>CAXTVG010000166.1:2763-5208 GCA_964247505.1 uncultured Acidobacteriaceae bacterium | reverse complement strand
GTCCCGCCGCTCGCCAGGCGCGCCCGCAAACTCGTGAGCGCCAGCAGATCCTGGGTCGCGTGCAGCTGGGTCGAAGCGTCCAGCCCGCTCAGGTTCACCCCCGAGCCCTTGTACGCGAGTCCCGCGATCCGGGCCGTTCCATCTACGTTGAACAGCGCCTTGGTCCCCTGCCCTTGCAAGTCCAGCGCCACCACGCCGCGGTCCAGCCCCGGAACCCCGGCGAGCGCCTCCGCTTCCCGCAGGTCCAGGGTTCCTTTCGCCGCCAGCTGCCAGTGCGGGTCGTTGAAGTTACTCACGTTCGCATGCGCAGCCAGGGTCGACGAACCGGCGGAAAAATGCAGGTCCGGCACGCTCAGGTTATTGCGGCCCATCAGGGCTTCAAGCGACAGCTTCGAGTGCACCGGCGCGGCCAGGCCCTTGCGCGCCGCGAGGTCCGCGATTGAAATCGTGGCCCGGTACTGGTCGGTCTTGAGCAGATAGTTCACGCCCACTTCGAGGTCGTTGGCCGCCAGCGCAAACGGGATCGCCCGCTGGTTGACGAGCGCCGTCCCGCTATTGATCTCCGCCCGGTCCGCCTGGAGGTCGAATACGGTATTGATGGTCTGGTTCAGGCTGGTCGGCGCGCTCTTTTTCTTTGGCACCGGCTGGTTGGTCGAGCCGTCTTTGTACACGATCAGGTGGACAGTCGGCCTGTCCACAGCAAGGTAATTCAGACCGATTTTGGCCTGAAACAGCGAGATAATCTTGAGCCGCACCAGCAGCCGGTCCACGTGCGCGTAGGGAACCTCGCCAGGGCCTTCCAGCCCGTGAATCGTCAGGTTGTCGGCTTCCACCTCCAGGTGCAGCAGCCGCCACCGGAACGCCCCCAGGTCTACCCTGCCGCCCGTGATGTCCTCGAGCTGCGTGATTACCTCGTTTCGCACAAAGTTCGCGAACTGCGGCGTCGACGCGTACCACGCGAGCCCTGCAATCACCAGCGCGATGAGAACCAGCAGTCCCGCCAGGACTTTCAAGAGCAAATGACGCTTCGGGCCGCGCGGCTTCCCATTTGCCGCGGCCCGGCGCCCAAACAGCGAACTCGGTGTCGTGCTCATTGGCCGCCTCCCGGCGTCTCGCCTGCTTCCAGGCCCTTCTTGTTGCTTTCCCCGTACGCGGGAACCAGGATCTGCACGCTGCCCTCCTGCCGCAGCGTCGCCTCCCAGTCGTCGATTTGCTTGCTCACCTGCTGCTGCAGCAAAATCTCTTCGATGCGCGGCTGCAGGCTCTTCAGAGAGGGCGGCTTTTCATGCTTGGCTTCAAACTGCGGCACCAGGTTTTTGTCATAGTAGGCCGCGACATCCTTTTCCGGCGCGCTCTGCCCCATCCGGAATCGCGTGTTGAGGAAATCGGTGATCACCAGCCGCTGCCGCCACCGTTCCGCCACCGCCGCCGGGGTCAGCCCGCGGTCGTTCAGAAAAGCCGCCCACCCCGCCTCGGTCCCGCACCGGCCCACGCAGCCCGGCAGCTGCCGCCTGAGATCCGCGATCGACTTATCGAGAGCCGCATCTGTGATCACCGGCGGATTCGGCTCCTGCTCCTTCATCTGCTGCAGGATCAGGGTCCGGGTGATCAGGTGCTCAGCCGCGCGCTGGTCGGTGTTGTCGCTCGCGGGCAAAAGCTGCAGCGACTCAAACCGCCGTTCCTGCTCTACGTCGCTTTGCAGAAGCACGTCTCCGTTGATGATCGCGACGACACTGTCGAGCACTACCGGTTGATCTTCAGGCGCTTTGCCGGACTTCTCCGTCTCCCCCGCCTCCCCCGCTTGGGCCGCAGCCTTGCCCTGCTGCGCGCCGGACACATGCGTGCCGGGCGTCTCCTGCAAGGGGTTCTGCTTCGGGAGTGAGGTCGAGCTGGGTGGGGCTGCTTGTAAGCCGCCCAGCAAAAACGCGAGTGCCATGAGAGTTTGCATCAGAACGCCTGCCCAATGCTGAAAAAGAAGTTAAAGTGGCTTGCCTCGCCCACGCGCGCCGGCAATGGAGTTGTGCTCGTAGTCAACTGATAATTCTGGATCTGCGGAAAAAGCGGCGGATTTAGGTTGTAAGACGCGTCTACCCGGATCGGCCCAATCGGGGTGCCATACCGCGCGCCTAGCCCGAGCGCGTGGGAGAAGTAGTTATACGAGCACCGTCCAGTAAGCCCAATGCTGTTATCTTCCGCATCCGGCGCGCTCTGGTCGGCCAGGTTGAGGTCGCGGCACGCCGCCCGGTCCGGCTGCCGAAACCTGAGAAAGCTCGGCCAGATATCGCTTCCTTTCACAAAAACATTCCCCATATCGTGAAACAAAACAAAGCTCACGCTGCTGCCGACCACGGGCAGGGTAGGAGGCGGCAGGCGCAGCTCAAAGCTGTTCACAAAGGCCGCCGCGCCGCCGATGGGAAAACCCGTGGTGTTGTCCCGCGGTCCGGC
>CAXTVG010000166.1:0-2663 GCA_964247505.1 uncultured Acidobacteriaceae bacterium | reverse complement strand
AGGGTATTCGCGTCCACGTTTACGCGGCGGAACTGGTACTGGTAAATCCACGTTGTCGCCCGGCTGGCCCGCTGGGTCAGCCGCAGATTGGCGAACAGGCGCGACGCCGCAAACGTGGTCACATCCTGCACGTTGGTGTAGCCGCCGTCCACCGACGCGGTAAGGCTGCGCTTTCCAAACGGGTGGGGGTCGGAGAAGGTAAGAGTCGCTATTTTCTCCAGCGAGCCATAGGTAGTCCGCAGCGAAATGCTGTTGTCGGTTCCCCGCAAATTGATGCGAGAGATATCGGCGCTTACCAGCGCGCTGGCCCCAAAGTTCCCGTTCGGGTTGGCGTATGGGTTGGCCAGGCCATTGCGGATGTTTTGCAGAACATTGGTCGAGGTTGGCCGCCCGGTCTGCACCTGGAAGCCCACTCCATAGGTCACGTCCCAACGTTTGGCCTCGGTAAACTGCAGCAGCACATCTTTGCGCAGCTCCGCACCGTTGGGGTTTTGCACCGCCGCGTTGACACCGTTAAACAGAGTCAGATCGTACAGCTGCCGCTGCGTATCGATAATCGCGCTTTGGTCCAGCACATCGCCCGGATCCACCAGGATGTGCGGGTCCACGGTTTTCGTCCGCGTGTAGTGCAGCCCGCTTACCAGCACATTGTTGACGTGGATCTGGTCGCCTTCCGTGATCTGGAGCGTCACATCGTACAGGTTCGGATCACGCGGGTTTGGCGCCTGCTTGATGTCGACCGCAGCCTGGTCGTAGCCGTGCGCCAGATAGTAGGTCAGCACCGCATCCCGGTCTCCGGTCAGGTCGTTCGAGTTATAAGGCTGCCCCACCTGCGTGTTCAAAAGCGGCAGCAACGTGCTATCCGGCACCTTCACATTCCCCGCCAACTTATACGAGCCGAATCGCTGCTGCACCCCTTCCGTAACCTGGTACACCACCGTGATATGCGCGGTTTTCGAAGGACGCCCCCGCTTGTCGGTTTCCGAATCCCGGACCACGGGCTTTACGTCGATCTTTTCAAACCCGCTCCCTTCATAGATTGCCTTGATGGTCGAAACATCGCTCGCCACCAGCGCCGCACTGTAGGTACCGCGCGGGTCGAAGATACCGTTTGGCTTTACATTCAGCCGGGGGGTAATCAGGTCCGTCGCGAAATACTGATTGCCGGCAATCGTCACTGAATCCACATCGTGGACCTTGCCCAGCTGTACGTTATAGGTAATCAGCGTGTCGCCGTTTGCCTGCTTTGCGCTCGCGTGCGAGACCTGGATATCGAAGTAGCCCTTGCGCTGATAAAGATCGCGGATGCGCCGGTCGCCTTCGTTCAGCAGGTCCTCATCGACTGTGCCTTCCTGGTACACCGGCACCAGATTCCGCACGCTGCCTTTGCTGATCTTGACGCCATTCACCACGACCAGCACTTTGTTGCCCTGCGTAACATCGAAGGCATAGTTCAGGTGATTGGTCGCCGCATCATACTGCCGGCCGGCCAGCTTTACCTTGGCCTCCAGCAGCTGTTGCTTTTCGTAGTGCGCGCGCAGCTTGTCGATCGCCGTGTTCACTGTGTCGCGCGTCACCCGCGAGTCCCGCTTCAGCTTCGCGGTTTTCCTGAACTTATCCGGACTCAGCCCGCTTTGACCGTTCACAGTGACCGCGCCCACCCGCGCCTGCCGGCCCGTGGTCACGATGTAGTTCACATTCATCTGCTGGTTCCGGGGGTCGATCGCATGACCCTCGATCACCTTGGCTTGGTAATAGCCGTTCGTGGTCAGCAGATTCCGGATGAGCTTCAGCCCGCGGTCCAGCTTGTCCTGGGTGTACGGCGTCCCCGGACTCAGCTTGGTTGCGCCCACCAGGAGGCTGGCCAGCGTCTCATCGTTCACACCGTCCACATTCACCCGGCCGAGAAACAACTGCGGCGTGCCGTCGAAGATGATCCCGACCGTATCCTCAGACCGGATGCCGTCCACCTCGATATTGGTGTAGAGCCCCGTTGCGTACAGGCGGCGCAGGCTGCTGCGGATCTTCTCCGGGTCCAGCGGCTGGCCCGGCTGCAGTGCCAGCTCGCCTTGAAGCGGCTGCAGCCGCTCCGCCGGAACCCCGCGAAACTCCACGCTGCTCACCTTCAATCCCCTCCAGGCCAGCAGGTGGTCTGTGTTCACCGCGGCCAATGGCGGACTGGTGCTCAGGGGGTGGCTTTCATCGTAGGCCGGCAGCTTGGCAGCGTTCGGCACCTGTTGCGCCCCCGGCGGCGCATTGCCGGGCTGCGCTTGCTGTGCGGGGCTTTGCGCGGAGGGTGTTACCGCCCCCTGCCCAAGCGCCCACGGAACTCCCGGAGCCGAAAAGAGCAATGCCGCCGCCGAGGCGCGGAAAATACGGAGGGAGCAAGTGGTCTGGAGCGATCTTTTGTTTCTTGACATGAGTCTGTTGTGTCTAGCCTATCTACGATGCAAGGGCGACGGCGGCATTTTTTCCATCGCGCGGTTACTAGAGGAATGCCCATTGCCGTTTTGGGTCTCTACCCTCCACGAACCCGCCGGCTCCATCCGGCAGTCCATATACTACGGTCAAGGAGCCCCCGTGCACAGCAGTCGACCTGCCGCAGAGCTATTCAGCGACCGCTATTCCCGCCAAACCCTGTTCGCGCCTATCGGTCGCGCCGG
>CAXTVG010000165.1:0-5219 GCA_964247505.1 uncultured Acidobacteriaceae bacterium | reverse complement strand
GACTTCCACCGTGTGAAGGTGGCACTCTACCGCTGAGTTATGCGCCCTACTTGGCTGCGGCTGCTGCACCAAAAGCGAACCGCTGGAAGATCAGCATAGCACTCTGGCTGCCGGAAATCCAAGCGCTTGCGTCTTCCCCGGAGTGCGTCCGCGCGTAGAATGAGCTCGGATGGAGCCCCCTCAACAAGCGAACGCACCGGCTCGCACGGAGAACCCCGACGCCCCTGGGGCGGACTCGGCGCAATCGCCCCCCGGCGAGGATGCAACCCCGACGGGGCGCGCGCGGAGTTCCGAAAATGGGGACGGCGACGCGCAACCTTTGCCCGAGTCTGGGGTTCATGAGGACATGGCAACCGCGGTATATGACCGGGGCTGGGCAGCCCGTCCGGAAAACTCTGGGCGCGAATCTATGGGACATGCACCGGCGGCAGCGGAGGACGGCTCTGACGCAGCCATCATGCTGCGCGTCCGCGAGGGCGACGACTCGGGGTTCAGCTACCTGATTGAGAAGTACCGCCGCCAGATGGTGCACTACATGTTTCGCATGACCGCCAACCAGGCGGTCGCCGAGGAGCTGGCGCAGGAAGTGTTTTTGCGCGTGTACCGCTCGCGGGAAAACTACCGGGCAGAAGCGAAGTTTTCCACCTGGCTGTACCGGATTGCAACCAACCTGGGCGTGAACTACGCGCGGGACCACAAGCACGAGCGGGCCGCGCAAAACGTGTACCTGGACCAGCCGGACACGGAAACCGGCACCACGCCTGACGTTGCCGACAGCCGGGGGACGGCCGAGCAGAACCTGCTGCGCGAAGAGCGTATGGCTGGCATCCGGGCGCAGGTGATGGCCCTGCCCGAGCGGCAGCGCCAGGCCGTGCTGATGCACAAGTACCAGGAGATGGACTACCGCGAAATCGGCGCGGTGCTGAAACTGTCGGAGTCGGCTACCAAGAGCCTGCTGTTCCGCGCGTACCAAACGCTGCGCGAACGGCTGAAGGATTACGTATGAAGAACGAAATGGATTGCAAGCAGATGGAGTCGGCGATGCCCGACCTCCTGTTCGACCCGGCGGCGGCCTCGCTGCAGGCGCGCGCGCACTTGGCGGCCTGCCAAGCGTGCCAGGGCGAGTGGGCCGGGCTGCAGCAGACGATGAGCGCATTGGGCGGTTGGGAAGCGCCCGAGCCGTCGCCTTTCTGGACTGCCCGCATGGGCGCGCGGCTTCGCGAGGAACAGGCCACCCCGCGCCGCGGCTGGGCCGGCTTCACGGAGCGGCTCCGGACGCGCTTGTGGCTGAGCAACCGCTCGCTGCATCCGGCGGCTGCGGGAGCGGCGGCGCTGGGACTGGTTTTGGCAGTGGGGGGCGGCACGTGGCTCGACCTGAGCTCCACGCAGTCGGGGCCGGTTGCAGCGGCGCAGGCTTCAAATACCGTGCGCGACCTGCAGTCTCTCAATGAGAACGCGCAGGTGTTTCAGCAGCTTTCTGCAATTGACGAACCGGACACGGGCGCACAGGGCAGCAGCGACTGACCGCAGTGCGCAAACAATTGTTATAGAGCAAATGGACCTGGGGAAAGAGGCAAGAACATGAGGTACGGCGCGAGGAGGGGCAAACAGGCAACGGCACTGCTGCTGTTTGCCTCTCTTGGCTGCGGTGCTTGCCTGGCGCAGCGCGGAAACGGGCACGACCGCGGCCGTCCGGGTCCACCCCTGCAAGCCGGGGTTCGCGGCTCGGGCCAGCACTTACCCCAGTGGTTCGCCCAGCACCAGAGCCTGAGCCCCAACCAGCAGGAGAACGCCCTTCGGCGCGAACCCGGATTTGCGCGTCTTCCCGAGGGACAGCAGCAGGAGATCATCAACCGGCTGCATCGGCTCGATACCTTGCCCGCCGCCCAGCGGCAGCGCCTCATGGAGCGCAACGAGCGCTTTCAATCGCTCCCGCCGGAGCGGCAGCAGGAGGTTCGCGGGGCCAGCCAGGCTTTGCGGCAAATGCCCGCCGACCGGCGCGAAGCGGTGCGCCAAGCCTTCCGCGATCTACGCGCCTTGCCGCCCGAACAGCGCGACGGCGCGCTCAGCTCCGCGCGTTTCCAAGCGGAGTACACGCCGCAGGAGCGCACCGTACTCGGCAATCTGCTGTCGATTGAGCCTTACCACCCGCCACAGCCCTAGCTGCGGAAGAAGTTTTTCGCCAGGAACAGCACATTGGCCGGCCGCTCCGCCAGCCGCCGCATGAAGTACGGGTACCACTCCCGCCCAAACGGCACGTATATCCGCATCCGGTAGCCCCCAGCCACAAGCGAGCGCTGCAGGTCCCGGCGCACCCCGTACAGCATCTGGAACTCGAAGCTGTCGCGCGCTATGCCGCGCTCCCGCGCGATCCGCTCTGTGCCGGCGATCATCTTGGGGTCGTGCGTCGCAATCCCGTGATACACGCCGCTGGTTAGCAGCATCTCGGTGAGCTTGAGGTAGTTTGCATCCACGTCGGCTTTAACGGGAAACGCAAGCGCGGGCGGCTCCTGGTACGCGCCCTTGCACAGGCGGATGCGAATTCCTTCCCCCAGCAGCATGCGTACATCCTCTTCGGAACGCCGCAGATAAGCCTGAATCACAACCCCCACGCGGCCCGGAAAGCGCCGGTGCAAGCGGCATACCAGGTCGAGCGTTGCCTGTGTATACGCCGAGCCTTCCATGTCCACGCGCAAAAAGGTGTCCACACGCGCCGCGTGTTCAACCAAGCGCCCGACGATCCCCTCCGCAAGCGCCGGATCGAGGTCCATGCCCATCTGGGTCAGCTTCACGCTCACGTTGGCGTCCAGCTTGCGGGTTCCGATCTCGTCCAGAAGTTGGTGATAGATCGCAGCCGAGCGCTCGGCTTCCTCCGGCGTGTGGACGTTTTCGCCCAGGCTGTCGAGGGTCGCGGTGAGGCCGTCGCGATTGAGCGCGGCGGTGGCGAGGAGCACTTCTTCTGCTTCAAGCCCGGCGACGAACCGCGAGGAAACACGCCGCCCCGCGGCTGACGCTTCAGAAAAGCGTCGCAAGGGCTGGTTGCGCGAAAGAGAGATAAAGGTGGAGCGAAGAATAGCCATGGCTTGCAATAATCTTTACACGCCGGCCCCCACGCAGTGGGCGCCAGCCGCGCAGGCGGTTTTAGCCCCCGATATGCACCATCGTCCGGTCCGGCTGCAGGAAACCGGCCTCGCCGATATGGTGGCGCGCTTCCTTCTTTTGGATCGTCGCCTCAATAAACTCCCGAAGATCGTCATCCGTGCCGCCGCGCCGCATCACCCCGTACAGGTCATGGTCGAAATGCGAAAACAAACAAGTGCGGATGCGCCCGTCGGAGGTGAGCCGCACCCGGCTGCACGCCCCGCAAAAGGCTTGCGATACCGGCGCAATCACGCCGACCTCGCCCACTCCATCGGCAAACGTATAGCGCCGGGCGGTTTCGCTGGGGTTGTTCGCGGGCAGGGGCACAAGCGGGCGGAAGCTCGAAAGCTTTTCAAGCACCTCCGGCAAGGGAACCACGGTGTCCGGCGCCCAGATCCGGTCTTCTTCCAGCGGCATGAACTCAATAAATCTGACAATCACGCCCTCGGCCCGCGCGAACTCAGCGAATGGCACGATCTGGTCGTCATTCCAGCCCCGCAGCACCACGCAGTTCACCTTGATCGGCCCCAGCCCCGCCTCGCGCGCCGCCCTCACTCCGCGCAGGACGTGGTCGAACGAGCCCGGAACCCGCGTGATACGCGCAAACCGCTCCGGCTCGACCGCGTCCATGCTTACCGTCACGCGGCTCAGCCCGGCTTCCGCCAGCGGCTGAGCCAACGCCCCAAGCAAGTGTCCGTTGGTGGTCAGCGCCAGGTCGAGCGGCTCGCCAGACACGGTCCGCAAACCCGCGAGCGCCCGTACTAAATCCACCAGCCCCCGCCGCAGCAGGGGTTCCCCGCCCGTCAGCCGGACTTTCTCAATGCCCAGCGAGGCAAACACGCGCACTATCCGGAGATAGTCATCGAGCGGCAGCTCCGCCGGGGGCGTTTCCGACTCGCCCGCCCTGCAATACACGCACCGGTAGTTACAGCGGTCCGTCACGGACACGCGGAGATCGGTAATCCGGCGACCAAACTTGTCCGTGAGCCCGCGCCACGCCGCATCGGGGGCGACGGGAGGCCTGGCATTCGGGATTGAAATAAGAGTGGCGGCCATCGGGAGCTTCTCTATCTGATGCACTGGCCCTTCCGGGGACGCAGGAGCGCTCCGCCTAAGTCTAGAACCCAGCTTGACCGGCGCAAGGCAAAGCGTGTTCGGCGCCGGTTACTTTGGAGAGAAATACGCTGCTGCCCCCCGGCACTCTGGAGGGGAACTCGGTACAGTAAGCAAGCGCTTGTTGTTGTCGCGAGGACGAGGTTTCAGGGATTCGTAGACGGGGAAAACCAGGGTTGCCCTGAAAAGCAACCGGCCCCGGAAGGCATCCGGGGCCGATCCCAACAACAAGGAGGAAGAACCCGTGCGAATCCGCATGAAGTTCAGCCTTGTGATCCACGCACGTCTACGGTGGATCGCCGCGCTTCTCTACTGGCTTTGGAGCTAGAGAGTAGCGCTTCACCTCCCAGCCGATCACGACGGTTGGGAACTTGACATCTAGATTAGCATGCAAACAGCTCAGGCCTTGAGAATTTCTCCGCTCAAGGCCCGCTCGCATCCTTCACCACCGGCGTAAACACGCCCTTGTTCTCCGGGGCCATCGGGTTCACGCCGAAATCCCACCCATCCAGGTTGAATCCGCCCCCGCCCAGGATCTCCACCAGGCTGTACTGCCCCAGGTTCAGGTCGCTGCGGGGCGCCACCCGCATCCAGCGCGCGCCGGGCAAAATCACCCGCTCCGTCGCGACCACCTCCGCGCTCCCGTCCTCCGACCCGCCGCTCGCGAGCCCGCGCAAGTCCGCCCCGGAAGCCGCCCGCTGGTCCTTCCAAACCCGCAAACGTCCCAGCGCATAGGTGCTCGCGGCAGACGCTTTCTCGTGCTTGTCGGTCATCGCAGCGGCGGCCCCGTGCGTGTCCACCACCATCGCGTCCTCCCGCGCCGGGTCGCCGGTCACATCGAGCGCGATGTAAAACACCGGCCGCGCTACATGGAACGAAACCGCCGCTTTGTACCCGGCCAACCGGATCATGTCCCGAGCGCCGCCCTCGGGAATCGCCGCTGCCTTTACGGTATGCCCCAGGTC
>CAXTVG010000164.1:0-5254 GCA_964247505.1 uncultured Acidobacteriaceae bacterium | reverse complement strand
GGGCACGAGCGACATGGCCGCTGAAGCCGCGCGCGTCTGCCTCGCCGACCGTGGTATTTCGGCCGAGGAGATCGAGGTCATCATTGTTGCCACCGTCAGCCCGGATATGCCATTCCCGGCGACTGCGTGCCTGGTGCAGGAGAAGATCGGTGCGCATCACGCCTGGGGATTCGACCTGGGCGCGGCCTGCTCGGGCTTCCTGTATGCCCTCCAGGTCGGCGCGAAGCTGATCGAAAGCGGCGCGCAGAGCAAAGTCATGGTCATCGGCGCCGATACCATGAGCTCCATGATCGACTACACCGACCGCAGCACCTGCATTCTGTTTGGCGACGGCGCGGGCGCGGTTTTGCTTGAAGCCGCGGAAGAAGGCGAGCAGGGCCTGATGGATTATGCGCACGAAATCGACGGCTCCGGCGCATCGGCCCTGCACATGCCGGCGGGAGGAAGCCTGCTGCCGGCAAGCGCGGAAACGGTCGAGCGCAAGCAGCATTTTGTCCACCAGGACGGGCAAACTGTTTACAAGTTCGCAGTGCGCAAAATGGCCGAAATCTCGGAAAAGGTGCTCGCGCGCCACAGCCTGACCGGCGCGGATCTTGGCTGTTTTATTCCCCATCAGGCGAACCGCCGCATCATCGAGTCCACCGCGCACCGGCTGGGGCTGCCGCTCGAACGGGTCGCGATCAACATCGACCGGTATGGCAATACAACCGCCGCCACCGTGCCGCTGGCCATGGGCACGGCGCGCGAGGCAGGCAATTTAAAAAAGGGCGACCTCGTCCTGCTGGCCAGCGTGGGGGCGGGTTTTACCGCGGGAGCCACGCTGCTGCGCTGGGAGATGGAGTAGCCGGCGCTACGCCTGGGCCGGGGCTTCTTGTGCTTGCCCCTGTTTCCCTTTTTCCTGGTTCCAGCCGCGGATCTTTTTCTTGTACTGCCAGAACCCGATGGCGATGGCCGCCGCGACCAGGACGACAAACGCGATCAGGATAGGCGTGGAATAGTTGGACAGGTACTGGTTCCAGGCGTTCAGGACGCGGCGGCCATACACTGCGCCGATCCAGGCCATGAAGCTGTAGCGAGCGCCCCGGGCCAGCGTAAAAGCCGATAGAAACTGATTCCGGGAAGCGCCGAGGGCGCCCGCGCCCAGCAGAAGCGGCATCAGCGGCACGGGCGGCGGCGCAATGGCCGCTCCGGCTACGGTGGCAAAGCCGTGGCCCTTCATCCATTTATGCACCAGCCGGACCATGCGCTTGGGTACGAAGTGGTCCAGCATGGCTTCGCCGCCTTTTTGACCCGCTTTCCACGTGGTATAGCCGCCGATCACGCTGGCCACAATGGCAATCACGGCGATAAGC
This sequence comes from uncultured Acidobacteriaceae bacterium, assembly GCA_964247505.1. Taxonomy (GTDB): domain Bacteria; phylum Acidobacteriota; class Terriglobia; order Terriglobales; family Acidobacteriaceae; genus EB88. The sequence continues at coordinate 3,902 of CAXTVG010000164.1, read as the reverse complement.
ACAGGGTGGGATTTGGGCTGGGCGCACAGGAGCACGATCAGGAGATCGCCCGAGCCCGGCAAAGGCAGAGGAATGATTGCGGCGTCCAGCAAGGAAACCACAAACAGCCCCGGAAGCCCCAGGTGGATGAGCCAGCCGGGAACGTGCGCGTGGGACTGGCCGCTTTTGGAGGCCGCGGCGGCAAAGAAGAGCAAAAACGAGAGAAGCTTCGGCATAGGGCTCTTCCTTGGAAGCAGAATATACGCTGCAAGTCTATATGCCGCGAGGGCTCACTCAACAGCCCAGGAAAGCCGCGGCAGACTGGGCAGCAGCGCGAGCGCGTGCGCTTCGGTGAAGAACCGCTCCACGCCTGCAATCGCGGAAGCGTCCAGGGTGTAATGGATATTGCGGCTCAGATAGGCCGTTATGGTCTCCTCGCCAAGCCCGAGCCGCGGCGCCCACTCGCGCGCCAGCTCGGGGATGTGCGCGAGGCCCGCGTCACGGGAGCGCAGGAGGTCGCCGCTCAGGATGGCGCGCTCGCTCTGGGAAAGTGCCTGATAGGACTCAGCCCGCACCGCCCAAAACGCCGAAACCCAAGCCGTCCCGGTGGCCGTGTGCCACAGGTGGCCGAGGTCCAGATAGCGCAAACGCTCGCCGGTGCGCCGGTAGCGCGCGTCCCGGTCGCGAAGCGCGTGCAGGGCCGGGTCGCCGATGAGCAGGGCCGCGTCCGCGGCGGCGAGCATGGCGTCGAGGTCCGGTAGGTGCTCGAAAAAGCGTGGCTGGCGGCCCCAAAAGCGCCGGAACAGGATTTGTGTGTACAGGGCCGTGGTGCGGGAAGCGCTGTCGAGCGCGACGGAGCGAATGCGCGCGAGCTCCGCCGGGGAGGGCGGGTCGAGGTCGGGTTCTTCTCCGGTTTGCGGCGCGGCATCGGTGCGCAGCACCAGCAGCAGGGAGCGGATGGCGCCCAGGGAAGCGATGGCGCAGCCGGGGACTACCAGCAGCCCTGGGGTGGTTGCATACGCGCCGATGGGGATGAGTCCCAGATCGGCTTCGCCCGAGGCCAGGGCGGCGGCGCAGGCGGCAGGGGTCATTCGGTGGATGGAGTAGCGTTCCCGGAGCCACGCGGCTTCGGGTGGGTGCTCGAAGTTCCACATCAGGGGCGCGGGGTTGAGAAAGTCGATCGCCGCCATGCGCAGGAGCTGCGTCATGCGCGGCGGCTCCGCCAGGGCCTCAGCCAAACGGGGGCGAAGGTACATACAAGAGCGAGGAGCTGCACGCCGAGGAGAGCCGCGAGCGGGAGCAGCAGGCTGTCGGCGACCCAAGCCAGGGCGATCCAGAAAGCCATGTCGGCGGACGCGGCCAGGTAGACCCAGTCGGGAAAGCGGTGCTGGTCCCCGGAGAAGCTCATCTGCTCGATCGGCGGAGAGGGAATCCCGGCGCGCCACCCGGCAGCGCGCAGCAGCGCCACCGGCATCACATTCACGAACAGGACCAGCGCGATCCAGCAGGGAAGCGCCCACGGCAAGCCGCCGTACCGCGCAAACACAGCAAGTGTAAGCGCGACAGTAACGAGCACGTTGAGGGTTGCGCCCGCGTGGACCGCCGCGGGGAAGCGGGTCATGTCGGCGAGGCGGTTCATCCCGTCAAGCGGCTTGGTGGGCGGAAGCGAAAAGTTGCTCGGCATAGCAGGGGGCTCTCCCCTACACTGTAGCCGAGCGAGAGGGTGGGGCGATGGCGACGAAGCAAAAGGCGCGGAACGTAATGGGTGGGGCTCTGGAAACCTGCGGCAAGGACCCGATGACAGGCTTTTACCGGACGGGCTGCTGTGAGACGGGGCCGGACGACTTCGGGGTTCATGTGGTGTGCGCGGTCATGACGGATGAGTTTCTTGAGTTTTCTAAAGGCCGCGGGAATGACCTGGTGACGCCGCGTCCGGGTTTTGCCGGGCTCAAGGCGGGCGACCCCTGGTGCCTGTGCGCGATGCGCTGGGTGGAAGCGGAGCGGCACGGCATGGCTCCGCCGATCGTGCTCGCGGCAACCCATGAGGCTACTTTAGAGGTGGTTTCGCTGGAAACCCTGTTGCCGTATGCGCTGGACCGGGAGATGGTGGGGTGACTTTTCCCCTTGACGCGGCATCCTAGCTAAGTTAAGTTAGCAGCATAGGAGGATGTATGGTTACCGCCACGATTTTTGAAGCCAAATCCAACCTATCTGAGCTGGTACGCAAGGCGCAGGCCGGGGAATCGGTCATCAGCACCTCCGGACGGGAAAAGCTGCCGGTGGTGAAGCTGGAGCCGATCCAGCCAGTGAAGAAGAAGCGGTTAGGTGTACGGGAGACTCCGGGTTTCGTGCTCGGCGATGCGTTCTGGGAGCCGCTTCCCGAAGAAGAACTGCGGTTGTGGAATGGAGAGGGTGATTGAAGGTTCTGCTCGATACCCATACGGTGATTTGGGCGAATCTAACACCCTACAAACTCAGCCGCGCCGCGCGAGACATCATCGCGGATGAAGAAAACGTGGTGTTTGTTTCCGCGGTGACGGCATGGGAGATAGCGACCAAAGTCCGGAATGGAAGGCTGCCGGAAGCGGAAGAAATGGAGCGCGAGTTCCTGGGCGACATGGACAAGGCCGGTTTCACGCTTTTGCCCGTGAGCGTTGAAGAGGGATTGCGCGCTGGCAGACTCATTGGAGACCACCGCGATCCCTTCGACAGGATGCTGGCCGCGCAAGCCTTAGCAATGGACATTCCAATCATCAGCGTGGACCTCAAGCTGGATACATTCGGCGTGCGCCGGATCTGGTAAATCGCTCGCGGTACTTTCGGAACCTTGCTGAGCCGGACCCGGGCGGGTAGATTCGGGGCAACGTTCCCGATACAGCCGAGGTGCCCGTTGCCGCCGAGCAAGCCGTTTTCCACCCTGCCCGCGCCTTCCGTCGTGCAGGTGCCTGTGCCCGAGCCGGCCGAAACGCCGGAGCGCCTGGCCTGGTTGGCTCTTTCGCTAACACCCGGCCTGGGTTCCCGGCGCATTCTCCAGGCGGTGGAGCGGGTCGGTTCGGCGCTCGCCATTGTGCGTTTGCCGCTTACGGCGCTCGAAGCCCAGCGTTTCCCGGCACCTTCTGTACAGTTTCTCGCGGACGGCCAGGCCTGGCGGGCGGCTGAAGAAGAAGCTAAGCGGCTGCGCGCAGCTGGGGCACAGTTCCTCACCTATGAAGACCCGCTCTACCCGGAGCGACTGCGCGAGATTTTCGATCCACCCCCGGTTTTGTGGGTCCGGGGCGAGGCGGAGCTGCTGAGCCGCCACGGTATTGCGGTGGTGGGGACGCGCTCGCCCAGCCCTTATGGTTCAGGTATGGCGGAGCTGCTTTCGCGCGACCTGGCTACCCGTAACGTGCTGATTATGAGCGGGATGGCGCGCGGTATCGACACGTTTGCGCACAAGGGCGAGATGGCTGCCGGGAAACCCACCGTGGCAATCTGGGGAACCGGCATTGACGTGATCTACCCGAAGGAAAACAAAGCTTTGGCCGAGCAGATCCTCGCGACCGGCGGATGCATCGCCAGCGAGCAGCCACTCGGGACCTACCCAGCGCCGCCAAATTTTCCCAAGCGCAACCGTATTTTGAGCGCCATCTCGCAAGGTGTTCTGGTGGTGGAGGCGGCGGAATACTCCGGGTCGCGGGTGACCGCGCGTTGCGCGCTGGAACAAAACCGGGACGTGTACGCCGTGCCCGGCAACGTGACGAATAAAAACTCCTGGGGGCCGAACACGCTCATCAAGCAAGGAGCCCGGCTGGTCGCCACCTGGGAGGACGTGTGGGAGGACCTGCCCTCGCAGGTGCGGATCGCCATCGAGGAAACCCTGCCCGAGTTCGGCGGCCCTGAAACTGACGGAACCGCCGCCCGCCTGTTCGAGGATCCCGGCC
>CAXTVG010000163.1:0-5259 GCA_964247505.1 uncultured Acidobacteriaceae bacterium | reverse complement strand
TCGATGCTTCCGGGATCGAGCTGGCGGTCGAACCAGTGGCTCCAGCCCTCTGCGGCTACCGCTTGCGCCATGCCCGGCGTCGGCCCGAAGGTGAAACGGTTGACGACCTGCGCGGCCTGTTCTTCACGTGTCAACGACTGCGATGCAAGACGCCGATATTGCGCGGCTTTGCCAGGTGAGGCGCTTGGCGCGGCTTGCGCGCACCACGCCGCAAACGGAAGGAAAAAACCGTAAGCAGGATGAGGTATACGCGCATACAAATCTCCGGGGCAGAAACATCCGCCTGCGGTGCAAACAGCAACCGCAAGCAAAAGTCGCGAAAGGCTCATCCGGCCGTAGCTGCCACGGTCCGGGCCGGCTTTCTCTTGAGCCGACTCAGCACCGGCCGCGCCAGCAGCAATACCGCGAGCACAATCGTGATTTCAAGCGGCGCAAACACTCCGGTTTTCACGATCCACCAGTAATGGACGACCCCGGCGATGGCCGAAATATAGACCAGCCGGTGCAGCCAGGCCCAGCGCTTGCCCCCCAGTTCGCGGATAGACCAGGTCGTCGAAGTCGCGGCGAGCGGGATCATGAGCGACCAAGCAGTGAAACCTGCCCAAATGTACGGCCGCTTTTCAAGATCGTCCGCGATAGCAGGCCAGCTCCATGCCGCGTACAGCCACAGATAGGTGAGCACGTGCAGACTGGCATAGGCGAAGGCATACAGCCCAAGCATGCGGCGGAAGCGAATCAGCCAGCTGAGACGCGGGACTATGCGGCGCACCGGGGTGATAGCCAGGGAGATGACCAACAGGCGCAGAGCTCCGAAACCTGTAAAAAATGTGACAGTCTCGGTCGGGTCGGGGCCAAGTGCGGACGGGTCCGAAGTTGCACTGAGGTAAAACCGCCACACGAGCCACGCGAGCGGCCCAAGGCAGGCCGCGTGCGTCAGCCCCTTAAGCCAGAGGATGAAACGATTCGACACCGGGCGCGCGCCTCCTAGTAATACTGTTTCAGGTTCATGCCCTTATACAGGCCCGCAACCTGGTCGCCGTAGCCGTTGAACATCAAAGTGGGCTGGCGCTGCTTCCAGATCGGTGCCCCAATGACGCGCTCGGTCTTCTGCGACCAGCGCGGGTGGTCGACGTTTGGGTTCACGTTTGAGTAAAACCCGTACTCGTTCGAAGCCAGCTCGTTCCAGGTGGTAGGCGGCTGCTTCGCGACAAATCGTATCGTCGCGATCGTCTTTGCGGATTTGAAGCCATACTTCCACGGCACCACGACCCGGACCGGCGCGCCGTCCTGGTTGGGCAGGGTTTGCCCATACAGGCCAAAGGTCAAAAGGGTGAGCGGGTGCATGGCTTCGTCCATGCGCAAGCCCTCCGTATACGGCCAGCTGATCCCGCTATCGCGCGACTCCGGCATCTGCTGCGAATCGTAGAAGCTCAAAAACTGAACATACTTAGCCGAGGAAAGAGGCTGGCACTCCTTGATCAGCTCCGCCAGCGAGTAGCCAACCCAGGGAATGACCATGCTCCAGGCTTCCACGCAGCGGAAGCGATAAATGCGCTCTTCCTGCGGACGGAACTTTACAAGCTGGTCAATCGAAAACGTTCTCGGCTTCTGCACCAGTCCTTCGACCTTGACGCTCCATGGATATGTCTTAAAGTGTTGCGCGTTCTCGGACGGATCGCTCTTCCCGGTGCCGAACTCGTAAAAATTGTTGTAGCTGGTGATGTCCTTGTAAGAGGTCGGGGTCAGACCGGAAGTGGAAAGCGGACTCTTGATCGTGGCAAATCTGGTGGCGGCTTCTACCGCGGAAACCGGCCGCAGCAGGCGCTTGGCTTCGAGCGCAGCCACTCCCGCGGCAGCCACGCCGGCTGCCATGAACCGGCGCCGGTTCGTCCAGATATGCTGCGGTGTAATTTCTGAGGACGAGATATCGCCCGGCTTGCGAATTAACATGCGTGCTCCATCGACGCTGGAAGGTTGCTAAAGCGCCGCTCATTTGACGCTGTGCGGGGTGTGAGAGTTACGTGAATGGCCCTTTCCGTCTCCGATCTGGTCAACATGCGAATTAAAGCTCCCGTGCCCGTTACTGTTCTTATCGGCAGAGCCGCTTGGCGGAAACAGAGTACCAAAGTACCCTCGGACTTTGGCCGAAGCACTAGAACTCCGTTCGGGATGTGCCGATAAGGGTGAGCAACGAGGAAACATGAAAACCCCAGGCTATGCTGGCCGCCGCCCATCGGGCGGCATCACAGGCACCCCTTCGCTGGCTGAGATCATTTCCGCGCTGAGCTTTGCACTCGACCTCACCGAAGGCGCGGTGCCCGGCCACGCCCTGCGCAGCTGTCTTTTGAGCATGCGTTTAGGCGCGGAACTGCGGCTGCCCTATGGCATGCTTGCCGACCTTTATCACGCAACCCTGCTCAAGGACGTAGGCTGCAGCAGCAATGCCGCGCGTATGTGCCAGATCATCGGCGGGGGTGACGACCGCGCGGTCAAGGCCGGAGTCAAGCTCGAGGATTGGACGCGTCCGCACCAGCCAAAACTTTCCACCCTGCGTCTGCTGTGGAATAACGTGCTTCCTGGGCGCGGGCCGGTTGCCAAGGCGGCGCAGATTCTGCGGATTGGGGCAGCGCAGCACCGCAACAATGAGGAAATGATCAGCCTGCGCTGCGACCGGGGCGCGAGCATCGTGCGCAAGATCGGCATGGGCGAGGGCGCGGCGGCCGCGGTGCGGAGCCTCGACGAGCACTGGGACGGCAGCGGCTACCCGGAACGGCTGAAGGGGCACGCGATCTCGCCGCTGGCGCGGATCATGGCTGTTGCACAGCATCTGGATGCTTTCGCGCTTGCATGTGGGCCCGAGGTCGCCCTGCGGGTTTTGCGGGAGCGAAGCGGGCGCTGGTTCGACCCCGAGATCGTGCGGGCCGCTGAATGCCTCGACCGGGCGGGAACTCTCTGGTTCCAGTGCTTGCCGCTCGCGGGCGGCAGCTTGGCCGCGCCCGAGCAGCATACGCGGTCAGCTGTGCTGGACGCGGCTCCTGCGGCATCCTCGCGTATGACTCCGGCGCACATCGACACGATCTGCGAAGCGTTCTCCGAGGTCGTCGATGCAAAGTCGCCCTACACCTTCCGGCACTCGATGGGCGTCACAGAAGCGGCACGGCGGATCGGCGGAGCGATGCATCTATCGCGCGAACGAATGGACCTGCTGCGCCGGGCAGCGCTGCTCCACGATCTGGGAAAGCTGAGAGTGCCGAACTCCATTCTCGATAAGCCCGGCAAGCTGGACAGTGCGGAGTGGTCGATCATGCAGGAGCATTCTGGCTTGACGGAGCAGATCTTGGCCCGCATTTCCCACTACCGCGAGCTGGCGCTGATTGCCGGCGCGCACCATGAAAAACTCGACGGCTCGGGGTATCCGAACCGCTTGCGCGCGGAAGCTTTGCCGTTAGAAGCCCGCATTCTTGCGGTTGCGGACGTGTTCGGAGCGCTCACCGAAGATCGACCCTACAGACCAGGTTTTCCCGTGGAAAAGGCTTTGGCGATCATGCAAGCGGATGTACCCCACAAACTCGACGATGAATGCTTCAGCGCTTTGGTCGCGATCTCCCGCAATGCTGAGCAGCCTTCGTGGCCGGGTCCGGACCTAGTCCCGTCGGCTTTACTGGCAAGTGCTACCCCTGTAGTCGAGCGAGCCGCGGCCAGCCTTAGCTTTCATTGAACGAATAACAGCTTCAGCGTGACCCTAGTCACAACGGTACTTCTGATACGGAAGGCTTTCGTTGGGCCCTCGCCGGCAGCAGAATAAGCCGGTGCGCTGCATCGAACGATCGACCCGCTACCATCGGGGTGGAGGGATAGAACAGATGGCGGCAGGGTGGACGCGGCAGGCGCACGAGGCATTGGTAGGGAGTGAGCGGATCAAGGAAACGGCATATTTGCTGCTCGATGCGCGACAAAAGGGGAAGCCTCTGCGCGATCTGGACCCCGCCCTGCAGCCGGCTTCGCTTGAGGAGGCTTATGCGGTGCAGGATGCGATGCGGGAGCGGCTGGGGCCAGTAGGGGGCTGGAAAATCGGCGCGCCGCGGCCGGATGCAACGCCGATATTTGGGCCTATTCCGCTTCAGTTCGGCATGCTTTCGACGGGCAGCGAAATGAAGGGCGAGCGGCGTTTACGCGGGGTCGAAGCAGAGGTCGCATTTCTGCTGCGCAAGGACCTGCCGCCGCGCGAGCTGCGGTACGGGCGCGAGGAGCTGATGGGAGCGATTGGGAGTGTGCACCCGGTAATTGAGGTTTTGGAGTCGGCGTTTGTGGCGCCGGACGAGGCGGCGCACCTGGCGATGGTGGCGGATTTGCAGATGAATGGCGGCCTGGTATATGGGCCGGCTTGCGATTACTGGCGGGAGATCGACATTGCGAGCGAGCGTTTGGAGGTCGTGGTGGATGGGATTGTGCGCTGGAATGATGTGGGCAAGAACACGAATGGGCCTGATTTGGTAAGGCTTCTGGAGTTTCTGGCGAATGAGGGGCAGTACCGGACCGGGGGCTTGCAGGCGGGGCAGTGGATCACGACGGGAAGCTGGATGGGCAAGTTCCTGACCATGAGGCGGTCGTCGATTGATGTGCGTTATGAGCATTTCGGGTCGGTGGCGTTTTCATTCGCGGAGTAGATCAGGCTCCTGCATTTGGGCGGGAAATGGTTTAAATTGAGGTGCGAAAGTGGCGCATTCCGGGCGCATTTTGTGTGTTTTTAGGCCCATTTTGGGTGGGTTTTGGACCGCGGTCGGATTATAGGCCACCGGAGCGGATCGGTGTGCAAGGGCGGTTGTACTCTTTGTGAACTTCCGCGGAGTGGTTTGCACTTTGGAGACTTGACAGGGCGCGCCTGCGACCCGGGCGCTTTAAGGTTCGGGCTGGATGCCGGATCGGCGTTCGCGCCAAAAAAAAAGCAGGGCACCTGACAGGCCTAGGGCGGCGGCGAAGGCGAGTTCCCTGCCCGCGCCTTTTCGGGCAAAAAGCAGGAAAGCAAAACCAGCCAGCGCGAGCAGGGGCGGGAGCGGGTACAGCCAGAGGCGGAAGGGACGGACCAGGTCGGGTTGGCGCAGGCGGAGGACGATGACGCCGATCTGCTGGAGGCCGTACTGGAGCACGATGCGGACGGCAACGAGCGCAGCGATGACGGTGCGGAGGTCGAAAAAGCAGAAAGCGGCGGCGATGAGGCCCAGGGCGGGCAGCGCGTCTTGGGGGTAGCCGAGGCGGGGA
>CAXTVG010000162.1:0-5315 GCA_964247505.1 uncultured Acidobacteriaceae bacterium | reverse complement strand
GACGTGGTTCCACAGCTCGGTTTCAGGCGGCAGGAGGTCGCGTGTGCCGCGGACTGCTTTCAAGGTGCTCATGCTTGTCCCGTCAAGTTTAGCAGCCGTTTTTTTGAGGCTTGGCAGGCGGCAACCCGCGCCCAGCGCGCCACATCTTCCCCATAGGGCGGCAGGAGCGCCCATCCAAATGCGGGAACGCAAGAGCGTCATCCTTGCCCTGGTCCTCACCATCTTTCTCGGCCCCATCGGCATGCTGTACAGCACGGGGATCGGGGCGATCATCATGGGCATTCTCTATGTCGTGCTTGGGATTCTGACAGCGGGGATTGCGCTGATTGTGCTCCACCCTATTTGCATTATCTGGGGCGTGTGGGCTGCGCATCGCGACAATGTCGGCGGCGGCTACTAGCCTGCGCTGAGCGATTCGCGCCGGTACTGCGCGCTGTAGTCCAGGTAGTTGCGCGCGTACATTAGGATGAGCTCGTAGTCTTGCGAACTAATCGCGCGGCGGACCCGCCCCGGCACGCCGGTCACGAGCGATCGCGGCGGGATCACCAGTCCCTCTGGAATGACCGCGCCAGCCGCGATGATGGACCCCTCGCCGATCCGGGCATTGTTGAGCACCCGCGCGCCGATCCCGATCACGCAGTTGTCCTCCACAACGCAGCCGTGGACCGTCGCGTTGTGTCCAATGGTGACACCCTCGCCTACGTGCACCGGGTAGAGGTGACGCATGCCGTGCAGCACCGCGCAATCCTGCACGTTGGAGCGGGCGCCGATGCGGATGGAATGCACATCGCCGCGGATGACCGCGTTCATCCACACGCTTGCATGTTCATGCAATACGACGTCGCCGATGATCTGGGCAGACGGGTCGACGTAGCAGCTTTCATGGACGACAGGGCGGAAGCCGTTGTACGAGCGGATCATCGCTCCAGTTTGCGCCTCCGGTAGCTCGCACGCAAAAAAGCGCGCCCGGTGGACGCGCCTTTTCTCATTCGGAAAGCAGTGTTACTTGCTGGAATCGCGGAAGCCTTTCACGATATCGTGCGAGCGGCGCACGTGCTCGGCTTGCTGGGCAATCAGCGCGCGCAGGGTGTCGGAAACCGAGTTGTCGTCGAGCGCGTCTTGGTAGGCCTTTTTTGCCACATCCTCGCCCTGTTCCGCGGTTTCAAGGATGGTGTGGTCACCGCCGCCAAGCCGTGCTTTAATATCGCCCCAAACCCGGTGCACTGCGCCCACGGCAGTTCCCGACTCATGCACATTGGCGTCGGTGACGCGGTTGACCGCGCGCTCCAATTCATCCCCATACCCGGCGCGCACCTTGGATTCCTGCATGAAGTAGGAGCGCTGTTCTGTGTTCTTGATGTGCTCTCCCACGTCCTCAAATCCCCGCGCACTGTCCCGAAGCACCGCAATGAGCCGCTTCACCGCTTGATCGTCGTTTGCCATGTTTCCTCCTGTTCCTTTTGAAGGATGCGAGAGGCCCCGGCTCTGTTGTGCAGCGCGCGCCGGATTGCATGAGCGGTTCAAAACAAAAGCGCGCCACAGGGGGCGCGCTTGCTTGAAAGAACAAAGGTTGGCTACGCGGCAGTTTTGGTCTCACTGCCGAGCGCGGACTTGGCCTGCGCTGCGAGCGCGGCAAATCCCTGCGCGTCATTCACCGCGAGCTCGGCAAGCATCTTGCGGTCGAGCTCCACGCCGGCCATTTTCAATCCGTGCATCAGCTGCGAGTAGGAGATTCCATTGATCTTTGCGGCGGCATTGATGCGCACAATCCAAAGCGAGCGGTACTGCCGTTTCTTCTGCTTGCGTCCGCTGTAAGCGAATTTGAGGCCGCGCTCGACGGCTTCCTGCGCCGCCTGATAGAGCTTGGATTTAGTGAGGAAGTATCCGCTGGCGCGCTTCAGGATCTTTTTGCGGCGGTCGTTGCGTTTGGTTCCACGTTTTACGCGTGGCATGGTTTGGCTCCTTTTGGGTTTGCATTATTCGCGGCTGGAGGCAGGTGGGCCTCTTCACACGCTCGTACCTGGAAGTGTCTCGAGTGTTCTTACTCGGGGTCGGCGCGGAGTGCGCCTCCCACGCAGCTGCCCCATGAGCGGGGCGGCAGCGCACTCAGGCGTAGGGGATCATCCGGGCGACCTTGGCGTAGTCGGCATCCGAAACCAGCGCGGTATGGGCCAGCTTGCGCTTGGTTTTGGTTTCCTTCGACGTCAGGATGTGGCGCATTTTGGACTGCCCGCGCTTGATCTTGCCGGTGCCGGTCTTCTTGAAGCGCTTCGCGGCGCCCTTGTGGGTCTTCAGTTTAGGCATAAGTTCCTGCTTCAGAAAAGTGCTGGTTGGGACATTGGCCAGTATACATGGCCGGGAGATGCTGCAGCTCAGTTGGTGGTGTCAGTTCGTGATGGACGCGTGGAACTCGCGGGCCAGCAGGTCCAGCAGCTTAGCAGGTTCGTGACTGGTTATGGTGAAGTTCGCGCCGGGGTAGTCTCGCTCCACGGGTGTGGCCACGATAATCGGCATTTCCGGGTTGATCTGCCGTACCTCCGCGATCAAATCCTCGCGGTCCTGGAGCAAGCCATGGATCAGGACCGCGTTCACCTTGGGAAAGCGCTTCAGAAGCTCCACGCCATCCCGGGTGTTGTAAGCGGTGATCACATTATGTTTCGCGCTTTCCACAACTAATTTCCTGGCGGACAGGCCTTCCGGCTGTTCATGCTCGATCATGAGCACAACGAGAGATTTGCTGGTGCTCGGCGTCAACGGGTGCTCCAGGAACTAGATTCAGAACGAAAACTCTATACCTGCCTGATGTCGCTTCCGTCAACCTGTAAGCGCCTGCGACGAAGCCGGGACAAAGGAGCGCCCTATCCAGGCGCAGGCAGCTATGAAACGGTCGCTGTCTGTTGTGCCGGAGCTGCAACCTGGAGGGGAGCCGCTGCCCTTTTTGCCGCCGCTTCTTTTTCTGCCTGCAGCTTTTTGCCCGGCGCGAGAATCGCGTGCAGGGTGGTGCCTTCCATGCGTGGCATGAACTCCACAACGCCGGTCTCACCGATGTCCTGGATAAGGCGGTTGATGATGTTGTAGCCGAGGTCGCGGTGCGCCATCTGCCGGCCCCGGAAACGAAGGCTCGCTTTCACTTTGTCGCCCTCGCCGAGAAAGCGCACTGCCTGATTTTTCTTGGTCTGGTAGTCGTGCTCATCGACCGTGACAGAAAACTTCACCTCTTTAATGACGATGACTTTCTGCTTCTTGCGCGCCGCCCGGTCGCTTTTGTCCTTTTCGTACAGGAACTTGCCGTAGTCCTGAATGCGGCAGACCGGCGGAACGGCGGTGGGCGAGACTTCAACCAGATCGAGGCCGCGCTCGCGAGCGATCTTGAGAGCGTCAAAAGGCGCGAGAATACCGAGCTGCTCGCCTTTTTCATCGATGACGCGCACTTCACGCGCCCGAATCTTGTCGTTTATCCGAATAAACTGCTTGGCCGAACGTTTGTCGATGACTTCCTCCGAATGAATAGGGGCCAGGCCCCGCTTTCAGCATATCACCCGTTTGCAGAGGCCTCCCCTGCAATTTGCAGGACGGTGCCCAGTAGCTCGTCTTCCTCCATAGATGCAAGCGTGACGAGCGCAAGACGGTTTGAAGGAGCCGGATTTGTAAGCCGAATGGGGAGGAAGTTCGCGGTCAGGGCCGTTCCATCCCGCAGGGTCACGGCGGAAAGACTTTGGCCTGCAAATGGCTGCCGAAACGCTTGGCGCTTTTTCTTGACCAGTGATTCGAGCGTCTTCATCCGTTCACGGACCGCAGCGGGCGCGACCGGGCGCTCGCGGTGCCAGAGCTCGGCGGCTGTGCCCGGACGCGGCGAAAATGGGAACAGGTGCAGGTAGGTCAAGGGTTGGGCGGCGATGAAGTCGTAGCTTTCGCGAAACAGCGTGTCGGTTTCACCCGGAAAGCCAACCATAATGTCGGCCCCTAAACTCGCGTCCGGCAGCAGTTGCCGTAGCGAGGCGAGCTTTTCAGCGTAATGCCAGGGCCGGTAGCGCCGGTGCATGCGGCGCAGGATCGCGTCCGCGCCCGACTGCAAGGGCAGGTGCGCGTGCGGGGCCAGGCGAGGGTGGGCCCCGCCTCGCGCGTACTCCGCATATAAGGTGAGCAGCTCGGAGGACCAGTCCATCGGTTCGACCGAGGAGATGCGGAGCCGGGGCAGGGAGGTTTGCTCCAGCAGTGCCCGCACCAGCTCAGGGAGCGTGCGCGCCGGATGGAGGTCGCGGCCCCATCGGCCCAGGTTGATGCCCGAAAGCACCAGCTCCTGCCCTCCAGTTGCCGTGAACTCTCCCGCCGCGCGTACGGCTTCTTCGATCGAAACAGACCGGCTCGGGCCGCGGGTTTCGGGGATGACGCAAAACGAGCAGCGATTCCCGCAGCCGTCCTGCACCTTGAGGATGGGCCGGGTCCGCATCGCGCTTACGGGCGCGAGCGGGAGGGCGCTCGGATGCGCGTGCTCCCCTGCGAACCAGGCGTGGCGGAAGGGCGCGTGCAGGAGAGCGCTTGCGGGGACAAACCCCGCTTCCTGGGCCGGCGCGGGGTTAGGCTCGAGCGCGATCGCCGCCACCGAACTCTTATGGCTGTTGCCGACCACCGCGTCCACGCCCGGAAGCATGCGCAGCTCCTCCGGCGCGCGCTGCGCGTAGCAGCCCGTGACGACCACGCGAGCGCCGGGGTTCGCCCGCCGGACGCGACGGATCATCGCCCGCGCGCTTCGCTCCGCCTCCGCCGTCACCGCGCAGGTGTTCACCACCACGACTTCGGCGGTCTCCATCGACGCCGGGCGCAGCCCACCCTCGGTTTCGAGCGTGACGGCGATGGCGTCGCCATCCGCGGCCGAGGCCCGGCAGCCGAAGGAGTGCAGAAAGTAGCCAGTCACGTTACCAGTGTACGGTTCGGGCTGATCCGGTTTGGCGCAAAATAGCTTGCCGCCTGCTAGAATCGGTTTCGCCTAACTGCGTGAAGGGGAACAAGATGACAGCGAAACGCCGCATCCTGCTTGTTGACGACGAACTCACCATCCTGCTGACCCTCAAGGCGGTTCTGGAGATCTCGGGCTTTGAGGTCGAAACCGCCGCCTCCGCCCGCGAAGCCCGCTCCCGGATCAAGTCGCACGAGTACGACATGGTCATCACCGACATGCGGATGGAAAGCGAAAGCGCCGGTCTGGAGGTGGTGAAGGCGGCCAAAAACGCCCCCTACCAGCCCGCCGTCGCGATGCTGACCGCGTTTCCCATGCCGGGCTCCGAGTGGGAAGCCGACGGGGCGGACAAGATGCT
>CAXTVG010000161.1:0-5326 GCA_964247505.1 uncultured Acidobacteriaceae bacterium | reverse complement strand
CGGTAGGCGAGCTTTTCTTAGCCGTTCTCGCGGTCCTCGCCTGGACGCTCACGGACGAACTGCTCTTCCGCGGCTACCCGTTCCAGCGCCTCATCGAGGCCGTCGGACCCACCCTCGCGACCATCCTGATGGCTGCCCTGTTCGCGGTGGTCCGCACCGGCGGGTTCCCCGGCGCGGGCGACGGTCTTGCGTCCCTGCTGCTTGGTTTCCTGCTCGCCATGGCCTACCTGCGTACCCGCGCCCTATGGGTGGGCTGGGGCTTTCACTTCGCCTGGAACGCGACTGCGGCGCTGCTCTTTGGGCTTCCAATCGCCGGCAACACAGAGTTCGCGCCGGTGTTTTCCACCTACTCGAGCGGCCCCGCATGGCTCACGGGCGGCGGCTGGGGGCCGGAAGGCGCGGCGACCGCGATCTTCGTGCTGCTTGCGCTGCTGGTCATCCTGAGCCGGGCCACGCGCGAGCTGCGCCACCGCTGGGCCGTGCCCACGCTCGTCGGCTCGGGGTTCCCGGTCGATATCGACGCCCTGTCCAAGCGCCAGCACGAGCAGAGAATGGGCCCGGGCGCGCCCGCGGCACCTACGCTCGTCCAGATCTTGCCCCCAGAGCCGCAACCGGCACCGCCGCCGATAAAAAGAAATGAAAACAGCTGAGGCGCTCGCCTCTGCGAACACTCTGCTGCGGCTTTTATCGCCGCGCGCATGGCACCTTCGGCAACAGTCTTGCAAATCGATCCGAAACAGGTGCATGCTGAGTGCAAAGGAGGGGTTCCGATGCCTCCCCCGCCAGTCTGTTTCCGCTCGATGTGCCTCGTAGGCGCGGCTCTTGCCTGCGCCGCGCTGCCCTCCCTTGCGCAGGTGTTTACCGTCAGCACTGAGCAGATCGAGGGGCGCTTCCTCCAGTTCCAGCCCACCCACGTTGACCTGCCCAAAATGCACGCCGGCCCGTTCACCTGGGATAACCTCCAGCGCACCCTTGCCTCGGAGCAGGGCTACGCCATGCGCCCTTTGCCGCTCGCCAGCCGCGGCCTGGACCTGACGGCCAATGGCCCGCTGACGCCCTCGGGCTCCGATTACGTGACGGAGCTCAACAGCAAAGGCATCTCCTCGCGCCCCGGCGACCGGGTCACCATCACGAAAATCACCTTTCGGAAAGACCGCCTGATTCTTGAGATCAACGGCGGCCCCGATCTCCCGCACAAGTACATGCGCCACATCCAGCTTGGCGCCGGCGGAGGTTTTATTCCTCTGGCGGCTGATAACGGCGAACAACCCACCGGATCGCGGCTCACGCTCTTTTTCCCGGGAGGCGTCCCGAACGTTACCGGCGACGAGGTGAAAGCGCTGATCGCGCCGGTAATTGGCTTCGGCGAGAAGTCCCCGCTCGAAGCTTACGTGGAGACCCTGCCGCCTTTTCTCAAAAAAGCGATCCTCGAAAAGCACGTGCTCGTCGGCATGGACTCGGACATGGTGCTCCACGCACTTGGTGCCCCGGCACAAAAAATGCGCGAAACCGCCGAGGGCCGGCCGTTCACAGAGTGGATCTACGGCGTACCGCCCGAGAAGACCCAGTTCGTCCGCCTGCAGCACGATCGGGTCACCCGTGTGGAAGAAGCGGCTGTGGGCACGAGCCCCATCGTTCGAAGCGCCAATGAGGTGGGCGACTACTGGGAAACGCAGGGAAGCGGCAGCAACGAGCGGATTCGCAACCTCGGCGACCGGTCGGAAGCCGACCGCATCGCGCAAAACGCTCCCACCCAGGCACCCCCCAGCCTCCGCAAACCCGGAGAAACCCTGCCCAGCGACAAGGATACAAAGCAGCCTCAGATGGGGCCAGTGCAGTTTCCGCCCTCGGAGGGGCACGCGCCCAGCCAGTAATTCTCGTGTAAACTCAGGGTGACTGCGCTCAGGTTGCGCGTCCAGGGCTCCCCGTTGGTGGGTTGAGCTTTTGCGCAAAACCGGTGCAAATAGGTCGTTGGTCGCAAAAGGGAGCAAGAACCGGCATGGCAAAGATCGCAAAAACAGCTGACCGCGCAAAGGTCATGGACACCACCAAGAGCACCGACTGCCCCAAGTGCAGCAAACCAACCCGCATCGTCAAGCGGGTAAAAGACCGTGAGCGGGGTACGCCGGGCGGCGTGTATATCTCGTGTTCCGCCTGCGAGTTCCACGAGAAACTTTAACCAACGGATGAAGAAAAGCCGGGCTTAGCGGCCGGGTTTTCCCGCGCTCCTGGGAAAGAGCAGAACACGGGTGTCCCACGTCTCGCGTCCGGGGTTCCCGGCGAGCGGTCCATGCTCGTCGGGGTAGCTAGACCTGGGCCTTCATGAGCGAAGGCTCATGACCGCATCTACGGCCGAATTTGCAGGGAAAGGCAGTTTTAAAGCCGGCTTGCTCTTACGCATCTTTAAACGAGGCGATCTCCCTTAGAACCCCCAGATATGCCTCTGCCGGATTTTCGGCTGCGATGATCGGTCTGCCGACCACCAACTGGCTTGCGCCGTCCCGCAAAGCCTGGGCGGCCGTACTCACTCGTTGCTGGTCGTCTGCGTGAGCGCCCGTGCTGCGGATGCCGGGCGTTACTAGGTGCGCGCCGGGCAACAAAGCCCGCAACTCCGCAGCTTCTCGTGGCGAGCACACCAGGCCGTCGATCCCGCAGGAGGCCGCCATTTGGCCAAGACGCGCCACCTGGTGAGCCGGGTCCGCCGCGACGCCCACTGAGGAGAGCTCCCGCGCGTCCATGCTGGTGAGCACCGTCACCGCCAGCAGCCTTGTGCCCGTGCCCGCTACAGCCCCCGCCGCAGCTGAGAGCATGGCAGGCCCGCCGCTTGCGTGCACTGTAAGCAGCGCGGGTTCAAGCGGCAACACCGAGCGCACCGCGCCCGCGACAGTATTGGGAATGTCATGCAGTTTCAGGTCAAGGAACACCTGGTATCCCCGCGCTCGAAGCGCCCGCACCAGCGCCGGACCTTCAGCCAGATAGAGCTCCAGCCCAACCTTCACCCATTGCAGACGGGCCTCAGAAGGAATGCCCTGCCCCAGCTCGTCCAGGAATGCGAAGCACCGCGCGGTGGAAGGGAAGTCCAACGCGAGAATCAGCTTCGCGCTCGCCTCGCGGAGGGCGGGGATCAGCGCCCCATCACCGGCAGCGGGCTTTGGACATCCGCCAGCTCGGTTGCGTGATTCAGCACTTCCAGGCGTACCTTTTCCGTTCCGCTAAACCCGAGAAACTGGGCGGCGGCATAGCTCAGATCGACGATGCGGCTGGCCAGATACGGCCCGCGGTCGGTCACGCGCACCACCACGGATCTGTGGTTGACCAGGTTGGTCACCCGCACCAGCGTGCCCAGGGGCAGACTGCGATGCGCGCAGGTCAGGTCGGTCATGTTGTAATTCTCACCGCTCGCGGTTGCGTGGCCTTGGAAACCGCCCCCATACCAGGAGGCGCGTCCAATCTGATACCAGTGCGCCTTTACCGGGGCAGCGGAGACCGTCGGCGTGGCCGGCGCTTTCGCCGGCTTCGCAACGCCGGCGGAACCCAGGGAGAACGCAACGGCCAAGCCAATGCCGGCATAGGTCGAGACGCGGGAAAGACGCGACTTCCGTGCGATAGGGTGTGGTTTCATCGTCCTCATTAGGAATTGAATCAGAGGAAAACTCGTAAGTCAAAGATGTTGAGGTACTTAGCGTGCTCGGTGGATCGCTGCCAGCTTCAAGATCACGAGAAGGCACGTAAGTTTTACATGTCCCTGGAAGGCCTCAGCTCCTGTAAATGCCAGTGTCTAAATGCATATACGCTGAGAACTATGAAAAATACTCGCGAAGCACAGGCGGGCATGGCCGAGCCGAAAAAAAATCCAGCGCAGTCGGCCGTTCTGAGTATTGCGGGCTTCGACCCCTCCTCGGGAGCAGGCTTCACGGCGGACCTCAAGGTCTTCGCCGCCCACGGGCTGTACGGACTTGCCTGCCCCACGGCGCTCACAGTGCAGTCCACCCAGGGCGTCGAGCGGACCGAACCAGTCCGGGCCGAACTGGTCGCCGGCACGCTCCGGTGTCTTTCGCACGACATCCCCATTGCAGGCGTAAAGATCGGGATGCTCAACACCGCGCAGATCGTCCGGGCGGTTGCGGGCTGGCTGGCAACCGTGCGCGCAGAACAACCGGACCTGCCCGTCGTGCTCGATCCGGTGCTTCGCTCCAGCTCCGGCGTGAGCCTTCTGGAACCGGAAGCGCTCGCCCCTTTGCTCACCGGGCTGCTGCCGTTGATCTCCGTGCTTACCCCCAATCTTCCCGAAGCCGCCCTGCTCAGCGGCGCGCCGGTCCACACCCGCAAGGACGCGGAGCGTGCGGCCGGCGTACTGCTTGGGCCTCAGCGTGCAGTTGTCATCACCGGCGGACATTTCGGCGAAGGCGAACCGCCGGATGACTTCCTGCTCACCGCTGCGGGGGGTGCCTGGTTTTCCGGCCCGCGCGTCGACACTCGTTCCACCCACGGGACGGGCTGCGCTTTTTCCTCCGCCCTGCTGGCGCACCTGGTCCTCGGCCAGGCGCTCCCGGACGCGGTGCGCGCGGCCAAGCAGTACGTACGGCAGGCGCTCCAACACGCCTACCCCCTGGGCCAAGGACGCGGACCCATGCACCACCTGTTCAATTTTGCGCAGGAAAAAACCGGCGAGACCGCTCAACCGTCAGAATAGAAGTGGGCGCATACGCCTCGGGGGCAAAGGATTTGAGGCTGGTACGAACAATAACGACCTGCTGCGCGCTGACGCTCGGGGTAGCTGCATACGCGCAAGCACCGGCCGACACAGCGCCGCTGAACAGGACCGCCGCGGTGAAGGAGGCGTTTGCCGCCTTTTACGTGATGGACTACGAAACCGCGTTCTACGACTTTGCACAGATCCAGGCCGCCCACCCCGACGACCCTCTGGCCACCGACTTCCTCCTCGACGTTACTGTGATCCGCGAACTGAACCGGCTCGACCTGCTGGACACGACTTTCTACGCGAACGACGGCTTCCTGACCGGCAAGCACACCGTGGTCGAGGATCCCGCGACCCGCGATCGCATCCGCGCCTAGTCTGACAAGGCCCAGGACCAGGCCAACGCGCTGCTCGCGAAGAACCCGCATGATGTGGACGCCCTGTACGCGCGCGGCTGGTCGCACTCCCTGCTCGCTGTCTACGACGCGCTGGTCGAGCGGGCCTTTACCGCTGCTCTCAAGCTGGCGATCAGCGCGAAAGACGACCAGGAGCAGGTCCTCAAGCTCGACCCCAATTACGTGGACGCAAACCTTGTCGCCGGCACCTACCAGTACGTCGTCGGCGCAC
>CAXTVG010000160.1:0-5328 GCA_964247505.1 uncultured Acidobacteriaceae bacterium | reverse complement strand
TCGTTAGGCTAGCGAACACTCCGCAAACGGTTCTATCGGCAGCGAGCAAGGCGCAAAATCGAGTATGCTCAAATTTATCGCCTATCGGGGGTAACGGTGTCGCTAACTTCCAGCTTCGACAAATCGGTGTTCTGGAAGCCCGATGGTCCGGTAAGGCAGGATTTGGAGCGTGCGCTCCGCGCGGCTGCTCCGAGCGTCTTGGTTTATGCCGAACGGCAGGCCTGGATACACCACTTCGACGAGAGGATGGCGCCCGCTATTCTTGAAGCGGCGCTTGATGCTTTATCCCGGCGTCACGCAAGCAAAGCAATCATTCCAGCGGCTTCAGCAATTCAGGCGGGCTTGCGCGACGAAATACGCAGGTTTGCAGTCCAATCTTCTCGTCATAGGCGCAAAGAGCAGCATTTTGGAAGCCTATTCGATCTCGAGAGCCTGTCTCCGCGTACAACCCCGGATTATGAGCGGAAGCTGATGCTCGGCGAATTTCTCGCGCTGCTGTCGCCGAGCGCCAGACATGTCGCAAACTTGGTAGCGGCCGGCTATAGCTGGCGAGAAATAGGGGCAGAACTCGACGTCGCTCATTCCGGTATACGAAGAGCCTTCCAAAAAGAAGCAGATAGAGTACTCAGAAGCCTAGGGATTACGCGCGAAATCGTGAAGCTGACGTCCGCAGTGCCGCGGTTGGACTCGGGGCCGGCCAAAGTTCTGCGGCTAAGCTGAGTTCTACGCTGCCGCAATCGACCTGTTGTAGCGTTACACGGTAAACGGCGCTTTAGCGCTTTCCTTTTACGTCTTTTCTCGCGCGAGACCCGTCTGCCTCTGATGGATAGACAAACGCTTGGTATTTAGGTACTCTTGCGCCAACACCGCCCAGACATAAAGACGCGGATCTCATGGCCTACATTTTCCCAGGTACTGAAATGATGATGCGGTCTCCACGCGAAGAAACTGCAGCAGCGGCTCGCGACAGGAATGCTCGCAATCCGGATAGCAAGCCACTGCAACCCACCTCGAACGCCGCGGGCCCCGATGCCTCGTCGTTAGAACGGCTTTTCTTGTCTCACAAAAAGGGCGCGGCATCGCCAAAGGCAGTATCTGCTGTGCCGAGCAAAACGAAAACCAGCATATCCGCAGCAAGGCCGGAAAGCCGTCCGTGCGATGAAGACGCCAGCATGCTACGCCAAAGAGAGCAGGCGGCATCAGAAATGATTCTTTTTGATCTCGAAATGCTGTCCTCAGATGAAGCATCCGATTCTGTCCGTACAGCGTTGTTGAAAGAACTTCTAGCCATTCTTCCTGCCAAGGCCCGTACCGTGGCACAGGCTCGACGTGCCGGCTACTCCTGGCGTGAAATCGCTGATGCGCATGGGGAAACTCCTGCAGAAAGCCAGAAGAGCTTTCATGCTGCAATCGATGCGGCTCTTCTGAAAATGCGATTCAGCCTCGGCGACAACCCTTGAAGCAGGCGATGATTACGAGAGTGGTCCTGCGTCATCGATTACTCTGTACCTCTACTTCCCAGATGATCGAGACTGGTCTCAATGAAAAACCATAGAAGCAGACAGGCATACACACACAATTCGAAGCTGATCATTTTCGAGGCCCGTTAAGCATGTTTGGAGATCAGAAAGACCAACGCTGGGTACCCGCCGACAAATGGTTTGAGAAAAATCTCGCCAATATCGTACCGGAGGCCAGTGAAAAGGATAGGACTGTAGAATGTGTCGACGAAGAGTTTATTGAACGTTTTGTAAGCAGTAAGAAGCCTTCACTGCTGGATCCGAAAACCATGCATGTCTTGGATTGCGTTTACTGCATGCACAGGGTGATGGTGCTTCGTAAAGCGTACCAAGAACAAGAAATCAAAAGGAATACGGTCAAACCTGGCAGCGTGATAGCTTGGCTGATTGCTGCTTCTTTGGTCGTTGTCGCTATCGGGGAAATCTCGAAGTATACGACGCAGAACTCTCCGAACTCCAAGATGCAGGTAGCTGTACGACGACCCGTAAACGCCACAGTAAATCTCTTCGATGCTGGCACATCACGTGGCGCGGACGATCGTGTTACGGCCGAGATCCATCAGGTTACATTACCAGCAACTCTTGTTCACCTGTCAGTCATCCTCCCACAGTTTAGCGACCCTGGACGCTACGATATTGTAGTCGCGAAGGATGCAGCCGGGAAAGAAATCGCCGCTCAATCTGCGGCAAATACGGTGGATGAATCAGGGCAATGCACGGTTACCGTAAACATGGATTTGCGCAAGGTACAGCCGGGCTCCTATTTCCTTGCGACCATCCGCGGCAGCGATCACGGTGTGTACTACTATCCTTTGAAGATTCAGGCTCTCTCCAAGGCGGACTCTTGAGCAAAGCGACTGGACATTCCTCACCTCCAACCTCTCTTACTGACGAGACGAAAAATGAAGTGCTTGAACGAGTGCTTAAGGCGCTTGACCGCAAATTTTACCGCCCAGAATTGCTTGGGCCTTTATGGGATGCGGCAGTGCATGAGCATAGGCCCAACATAGAGTCGGCGATCACGCAGAGTGGTTTCGAGCAGGCTGTAACTAAGCTTCTGAAAACACTTGAGACGTCTCACCTCGGATTTTTTCATGACAGTGCCCATCGTGCCTCCAGTCGGGCCGCCTTAAACGCTACGTTTATGGCGGCTGAGACCGCGTACGGGCGCCGATGGGCCTTCCAAGATGTTCACGAGGGAGGGGCGGCCGCGCTCGGGGGACTAGAACCAGGTAACATCCTGCTCCGCGTTGACGGGAATGCGGTAGTTCCCGACGAGCATCCCGCCTTCGCAATGGGCTCTACAACAGCTATCGACTATCTTGCGAACGACGGATCAGAGCGTTCCACCAGTGTTTCTGTTCAACGCCCAAAAGGGAAAAGATTGCATTTCGCAGAACCGGACCTCGTGATAGCTAAGAGGCTGCCGACAGGGGTCGGCTATCTCAAGGTGTCTATGTTCCCTGGCATGGTGGGAGTTGATGTTGCGGAAGAGATGTTGAGGGCAGTCGGCCAGCTGGGCGACGTGGCAAAGCTTATTGTTGATCTGCGTGGCAACACCGGAGGAGGAGTCGGCTCATTGCGCCTGATGAGCCTTTTAACTGAATCCAGAATCCCCGTGGGGTTCTCTCCTGGGCGGAAGTGGGCAGGACGCAACCTGATGCAAGAGAAAGCGGGATTTCCAAGACTCGGTGCGATACCAAGCACGAAGCCCGGGTTGTGGATGCTTGGCCTTCGATTCCTCCCTTCCCTACTGAGTGGCACACCGATCGTCTTGCAGACAGAAGGCCTTGGTAGACGACCATATCACGGGCGGGTTGTGCTTCTCGTCGACCGCCATACCGCGAGTGCAGCAGAGATGGTCGTCATGTTCGCTAAAGAAAATCGGCTCGCAGTAGTTGTGGGCGAAGAAACCGCCGGCCGCCTCCTTGCCGCTAGTTCGGTGAAGGTGGGTCACGGATTTCGCTTGGCATTGCCAACAGGCGCGTACCATACATGGGAGGGCTCCACGCTTGAAGGCAGCCCCATTGAGCCCGACGTCGTCGCAGCGTTTCAACTCGCCAAGAGGAGAGAAGGGGTCGACACGCAGCTTGAAAAGGCAGTTCAGGCCCTTGCGGATATGGACTAAGCTTTAATCAGGGCGCTCTTCCTGAGCCGCCCACAGACCTCGTTGCAGGCATACTCACCTATGAAGCCTAAAATTGGCTGTAAATCGTTCGGAGCGCAACCGCCCTCCGGGTTTTCCCCGGAGATGTTGCCTTTAGGGTAAGGGTAGTGCTACACAGGGCTATCGGTTGCCGAGGAGGTTGAGATTACCTTGAAACGCTTCGCATTCGGCTTACTGCGGGTAGCCTTCGGGCTGGCCGCCGTGCTCCTGATTACTACCGTCGTTTTTTGGTCGTACAAGGTGGTCGCTCGCAGTATCGCTGGAAGGGCGGATCGCATCCTTTATGCGGCCGACGGGCGCGCTTGGCTAAACGATTGGACGGGTGCGGCTCCGCTTTATAAGCAAGCAGAAGCTTTGTTTCTCGCGCGAGGCAACGCCTCGAAAGCGTTATATGCACATGTCAGCCAGATTCCGGACCAATCAGAAAGAGGAAGTCTGTCGCAGCAAATTCTGGAGCTTGAGCAGGACCTAGAGCTGCCAGCAGCGCAAGATCCCGGGACCCGGCTGCGCATCCTGGAAGTCCTTGGCTACCTCGAAGTTGATTACGATGCAACCGCTTCCCGCAATACCTATCGTGAAGTCCAAAAGCTTGCCGAAAAGCGAGGACGTTTCCTGCTTGCTTCACGGGCGCTGGGCGAACAGGGGATATCTGCTTTTCTTCTTGGAGACACAGCTAGCGCGCGGAAAGATACACTCGCCGCCTGGACCGTGGCCAAGGTTTTTCAAGACCAGGCCGCTCACATTCGTTATGCCAGCCTGTATGCGACCGGCTTGGTCGAGATTGGACGGTACAAAGAGAGCTTTGGGGCGATTGACGAAGCATTCCGGGTTTATCGAGCGACACCTGGGACCGCCTTTCCAGGTATGGCGGCAGACGCGAAAATTCAGGCGCTGATTGGCCTTGGGCGCTATGCCGAAGCAAAGGAGGTCGCCGACGACCTTTTACGGCGCGCCCGCGAGAGCCATCGTGATGGACGCCTCTACCAGACCCTCGAGAGCGAAGGCCATATCGAGGAAAAGCTTAATCGTTGGCCCAATGCAATTCAGGACTACATCGAGTCACTGCATTATGCCGACGAGCTATGCTTCTGGCGAGGTTTAACAGACGGCAATCGCAGCCTTGCCCGTGCGTATGAACATGAGATGAAGCTAGATCTCGCTTTGGCTGCCATTGACCGTGCAATCGAAGCTAACACCCATATACCGGATGAGTTGTACTATGTACCTCAGAACCTCGGTATCAAGGCCGAGATACTCGCCCTAATGGGAAGAACTGCTGAGTCGAACCGGCTTTACGAAAAAAGTACTGAGTTGATCGATTCGCTCCTCTCGACCGCCCCGACCCCCTTGGTGGAACGGCTGCTGCTGACAAGCGTGGGCGATGTCTACTCGGGGTATTTCATCTCCCTCATTCACCAAAACAGAAATGGCGCAGCTTTTGATGTCATAGAAAGGGCCCATGGAAGAATCGAGAGCCAAACACTTGAACACCATCGCTTGATCTTGCCGCATCCCCGAACACCGGCCGAGCAGGAACTTATCGACCTAAATCTGAGGTTCATTCAATCTAACGATCCTGCCGTCCGCTTAAGCCTGAGCAGGGCTATTTATACGGCAGAACAACAGCTTCCCTCGGAGGCG
>CAXTVG010000159.1:0-5358 GCA_964247505.1 uncultured Acidobacteriaceae bacterium | reverse complement strand
GTGGTGGGGTTTGTGGATCGGGAGGGTGGAACGTTCTTCCCGGAGTGGTCGGCGCTGTTTGTGACGGAGGGGTCGCAGGGGGAGCGGCTGATGCACTACTATCCGCGGCTGCAGCCGTGTGAGGGAGCGGCTGAGACGGCGGTTGCTTTGAGTTCGCAGCTGGAGCTTTGTTTGCCGGCGGCTAAGTTTCGGGCGTTGCCGGTGGCCGATGGCAACGACGGGGCGCAGGTGCTTTGCTATCGGAGCTTTATCCCTGGGCCTGCGGGTCAGATCTGAGCTCGTGAGGAGTGGATTATGCAGGTACTTATCGATAACTTCGACGGGCTGGGGAAGGTGGATTACTCGGCTGTGATTCAGTTTGGCAAGGGGGCGACGATCGCGCGAGCTTTGAACAAGCCCACGATGTGCCGTTTGCCAATGGTGCCGGGGAATAGTTTGCAGGTGCCTGCGCAGGGAGCCCGGGTACGGATTGCCGATGTGAGCGGCCGGTCGCTGTTTACCGGCTATGTGGCGGGAGCACCCGCGGTGGGCGCGGCGGGAGAGCAAACGAGCGGGCTGGTGCAGGCGGCGGCGATTACGGCTGTGAGTGATGAGGCTGTTCTGGACGCGGGCGTTTCGACTGCGGGGACCACGCTGCTGGGGCAGACCGCTCAGCAGAACTGGGGTTCGCTGAGCGCGCTGCCTGGGAAAGGGGGTTTGCCGGTTTCGCTCTCGGATCAGATGGGGAACGCGAGCCGGCTGCAGGTGGAGCAGGGCGCGCGATGGTCGGAGGCAGCGGGGGCGCTGGCGGGGAGCACGCGAAGCGCTTATCGGGCGCTGGATGGAGCGATCAGTGTGGCACCGGTCGGTCAGGTGGCGCATGAGGTCGCGAGCAGCGACGCGGGGCTAAAGCTTGCGAGTCTGGACCAGGCGGATTTGCACCTTTTGGCGCAGGATGTGACGGTGCTGGGGCGCGAGGAGCCGAGGGCGTATGTCACCGAGCTATTCCAGGGCGACGGGGTAACGACTTCGTTCGCGCTGTCGGAGAAGCCGTTTGCTCCGGTGGCGCAGCAGAAGACGATGATCAGCGATCTTTTTCAAGGCACTTCGCTGAATCCTCAGGTGTGGAAGATTGCCGACGCGCCGGGGCACATTGCTTTGACCGCGGGAGGGCTTAGCTGCCTTGGCGGGTCGGGCAGGGACGGCGAAAGCAGTGTGGCTTCGGTGCAGCAGATTGAGCTGGGCGGCTCCATCACGATTGAGGGTGGGGGCGTGCAGCTAAGCGCTGGGAGCGTTGGGACAGTGCTAGGGCTGTATGCGGGCGCGGTCGAAACGAGCGCATGTTTCGCAGGATTTCAAGCGAGCAGCTCCGGCAGCGGCGTGAGTGTTTCGCCTGTGATCAATGAGGTGGTTTCGGGGTCTGCGTTTGCGGTTGCGGCGGACCGGCAATATACGTTTCGGCTGCGAGTCTTTTCGGCTGAAGTGGAGCGGGTACGCCAAAGGTACTTTTTTCTGGGGGGCGCGCTGGGTGGGGAGACGGTACCGAGCGCGGGATGGCTACAGTTTGAGGTACAGGATGTGACGAGCGGGACTCCGTCAGTGCCGGTTGTTCTTTACTCCGGAACAGTGACAGAGTTACCGGCTTCCTGCGTGCTGGGTTTGCTTTGCAGCGGTTCTCTTGTGTGTAGCGTGAAGACCATCAGTTGCACGCAGGCGGGACCGCTCTGGGTTGGAGCGGGAGCGAGTGGGTCGTCCGCGCTGACGATAGGGCCGGCGGTGGATGGGGCGGCATGCCATATCGCCAGCACGGGGACGCTGGATTTTTACCCGGCGAGCATTCCGGGAGCGGGCGCACTGATTTCGGTGCTGTACCGGACTCGTGGGAGGTCGGCGGCGCGTCAGGCTGTGCAACCCGGGTTGAGCGGCCAAGGTCAACCTGTGTCGGCTTGGGTAGGGACGGTGACGCACCCGCCGGCGTGGAGCAGCGTGGATTGCGAGTACGCCGCTGGGGCGCTGCTCGGGATGGTATCAGGCGGTGAAGCGGGCTTGAAGGGGACTTACTCGGTGAAAAGCGTAGAAGGAGGCGAGGACTTTTGGCCTGGAGATACAGTTAAGGCCAGTGGGACGCCGCCGTCGCTGACGATTCGGTCGGCCGAGCTGACGCTTTTAGGCGGCGATCCGGCTCTGGTCGCGTATAAGTTGGAATTCGCCAATGACTGGATTGAGGGATTGAGTCTTCGCGTCAGCAATTCGGTTTCGCAAGACACTGTTCTGCCGCAATCGCCGACGGAGTACGGATCGGCGTTGGGGAGCTTGAGCAGCCTATCTGTGACTGGGACAACGGGATCTGTTCTCACGATTGCAGCGGGAGCCACGGCACCGATAAACGGAGGCTTTGAAGTACGAAGGCGCGACGATACGTTCGGGCCCGGGACCGATTCAGACCTTGTGCTCCGGACGGCTGTAAGTAACTTTAGTATTCCGCGGGCAGCGGCGCGGGAGCAGTATTTTGTTCGCATGTACGACGGAGCAAACCCGCCTAATTATTCATTGCTGTCGGCAGCTGTGTTTATTAACGTACCAATGTAGAGGGTGCGCATGCATGCAATATGGTTAGCGATGGCGCAAAGCGATTCACAGAGCTTTGCCGGAGGGGTTGCCGCGTTGTGGGTATTTTCGGCAGCCGTAAGCGCGATGAGTGTGCCAACCGAGAAAAGCGGCCCTGGGTATCAGTGGCTTTTCCGGTTTGCGCATTTGCTGGCTGCGAATCTTGATCGTGCGGGCGTGCTGGGGAGCAAGGATTTAGGGGCGAGCGTTGGGTCTGCGGCAAAGCAATAAGGGCGCACCAGTGTACGGGCGGCTCCGAGGGAAGCCTATAATTCTGGTCATGGATGAGGTTCCGCTCGTAGGCGTGCTGATGGGAAGCAAAAGCGACTTCGAAGTGATGCGGATTGCGAGTGAGCTGCTGGCCGATTTTGGAGTTCCTTTCGAGACCCGAATCGTCTCGGCTCATCGCACGCCCGATCTGCTCTTCGAATATGCGGCCTCGGCATCGGAGCGCGGCGTGAAGGTCATCATCGCCGGCGCGGGAGGCGCAGCTCATCTGCCCGGCATGCTTGCGGCTAAGACGATCGTGCCAGTGCTGGGGGTGCCGATCCCGGCAACGATGCTGAACGGGATCGACTCTCTGCTTTCGATTGTGCAGATGCCGCGGGGAGTTCCGGTGGGAACGTTAGCAATTGGCAAGCCGGGCGCGGCAAATGCGGCGATTCTGGCTGCCCAGATACTCGCGATTGGTGATAGTTCGCTTCGGACGAGATTGGAAACCTGGAGGCAGAAGCACTCGGAAGAGGTGCTTCTGCAAGAGGTTCCGGCCTAATGGGTGCGATTCTTCCCGGCTCGACGATTGGCATTCTTGGAGGCGGGCAGCTGGGGCGCATGATGGCGATGGCTGCCCGCTCGCTGGGCTACCGCGTGCAGGTGATGGATCCCGATCCCTCGTGTCCGGCGCGTTTTGTGGTGGATAGTTGTTTTGAGGGCGCGTGGGATGATGCGCGCGCGGCGGCAAACCTGGCTCGAGGGTGCGATGTAGTAACTCTGGAGATAGAACAGATTGCTCCGGAAAGCCTGGCGGCGGCGGGGCGCTACGCGCCGGTGCGGCCAGGCCTGGGCGTTATGGAGCTCATTCAGGACCGTATCCGACAAAAGACTTGGCTGGCGCAGGAAGGATTGCCGCTGGGTCCGTTTTCTGCGGTCTATTCGCTCGAGGATTTGCAGCAAGCAGTCGGCGAGCTCGGGCCCAACCTGTTTTTAAAGAGTGCGCAGGGCGGGTATGACGGACGGAGTCAGGCGCGAATTGTGGGCGGCTCGGAGGAGGAGCTTGAGCGCGCTTGGGATCTGCTGGGAAGCCGGCCTTGTGTAGCGGAGCAAGCAGTCGAGCTGGAAATGGAGATATCCGTGATGGTCGCGCGGCGGCCCAGCGGGGACATTCGGGTGTTTCCGGCTGCGCGCAATCATCACGAAAATCAGATATTGGTTTGGAGTGTTTTGCCTGCGTCCGTCCCTCTCCAGATGGAGATTGCTGCACAACGGGCGGCTGTTCAAATTGCCGAACGCCTTGAGTTGGAGGGCGTGCTCGCCGTGGAAATGTTTGTGGCGAGGGGGCAACTATTGGTGAATGAGCTAGCACCGCGACCGCACAACAGTTATCACGCGAGCGAGCGTGCGTGCGCTACGAGCCAGTTTGAGCAGGCGATCCGGGCAGTGTGTGATCTGCCGCTCGGCGATGTGGATATACTGCGGCCCGCGGCGATTGTGAACCTGCTTGGGGATTTGTGGACGGAGCGCGAGCCTTGTTTCGACCGCGCACTCACTATACCTGGGGTAGGTCTGCACTTATACGAGAAGCACCAGCCGCGCCCGGGTCGTAAGATGGGTCATCTCTCGGCGATTGGGGACACGCCCGAGCAGGCGGTGGAGCGTGTGCTGCGGGCGATGGGTGAGCTGTCTGCCCCGGAGTGAGGCGGGCAGCTCGCCTTACTTAGCCGATATCTTCGCTCCAGTTTTCCAGGTATTTCTTTACTTCGGCCATGAACTTACCCGCGTCGGAGCCGTCGATGATGCGGTGATCGAAGCCGAGGGTCAGGTGGATGACACTGCGGATGGCGATGGAGTCGGTTCCAAGGTCATCGGTGACTACGGCCGGCTCCTTAAAGAGGCCGCCGATGCCGAGGATCGCGCTTTCGGGCATGTTGATGACCGGCGTACCGAATTGCTCTCCGTAAATACCGGCATTGGTGAGTGTGAAGGTGCTGGTTCCGACCTCATCCGGCTTCAGCTTTTTGCCGCGGGCGCGCTCGGCCAGGTCCGCGATCGCACGGGCCACGCCCAGAAAGCTGCGTTCTTCCGCCTGTTTGATCACCGGCACGATCAATCCCCAATCCAGAGCCACTGCAATCCCTAGGTTCACGTTGGCGTGGTAGCGGATGGCATCGCCCTCGATGGATGCGTTGATAATCGGCATTTTGCGCAGAGTTGCCGTCACTGCGCGGGCAATAAAAGGCATGTAGGTCAGCTTAACGGCGTTGCGTTGCTCGTACTTGCCCTTTTCTTTCTCCCGCAGGCGGACGATGCGCGTCATGTCGATCTTGAAGACCGTGTGAACATGCGCGTTGGTCCGCTTGGACTCGACCATGCGCTGGGCGATGATGGAGCGCATTTTGGTCATGGGCACGAGCTGGCCTGCCAGTGCCGGGGTTGGGGCGACCGGGGTTGGCGCAGGCGCGGGCACAGCGGCCGCGGCGGGCGGCGGAGCCGAAGCAGCAGCAGCTGGCTTCTGCAAATGCCCGAGCACGTCCTCCTTGGTGATGCGGCCAGCCG
>CAXTVG010000158.1:0-5363 GCA_964247505.1 uncultured Acidobacteriaceae bacterium | reverse complement strand
ATCTGGCGTTGGAGGTTGCTCGCGTCCACGGTATCGAAGTCGACCAGGCCGAGGGTGCCGATGCCGGCGGCGGCGAGGTACAGCGCGAGCGGCGCGCCGAGGCCGCCGGTGCCGACGCACAGGACGCGGGCGGCTTTGAGCTTGCGCTGGCCTTCCACGCCGACCTCGGGGAGGATGAGGTGGCGGGCGTAGCGTTGGAGGTCGTCGGTGGTGAGCTCGGGGAGCTCGGTTGCCGGTGTTTCGACTGCGGTGGCCATGATTGATCCTCGGTGCGGATTTTTGTCGCTTTTACGCCGAAGGCGTCGCCGCCTCCGCGGCTAGCGGCCGCCGGCGATGGAGGGGATGATGGAGAGGGCGTCTGCGGGTTTGGTGGCGGTGGCTTCTTTTTCGGGGAGGTAGCGAACGTCTTCGTCGTTGAGATAGAGATTGACGAAGGCGCGGAGTTTGCCATCGTCGGAGAAGAGATGGCGCTTGAGCTCGGGGTGCTCTTGGGTGAGCCGGTCGAGGGCGGCGGTGACGGTAGGCGCTTGGACCTCTACTGTAGCTTGCTGGCCGGTGTAGGCGCGCAGGGGGGTTGGGATGTGGATCTGCATGCGGTTCCTCATAGGGGTAGATGTGCGGAGGCGGGCTCGCGGTGCATGCAGAGTGCAGGATGGCCCTGAGCGGTGGAGAGAGCGGTCCAGAAGGTGGGACCAGTTTGACGCGGACCTGAAATGCCGTTCTAGAGGTCAGGAGCGCTACGCATCAAAGTGCTTCTGCGTAGCGAGGATCTTCGGCCGATACAACACGAGTCAAAAGAGCGTGAGGCCGCTGGCCCAACGTTATGGCAGCAACCGAAGACCGTCGCCAAGTGGAAGCAGCGCGCGTCCCCTGTTCTGACGGTCTCAAACAGAACTAGGTCAATTCTGGTCGCTGCTACATGTTTGAGGATGTGGTGGCCAGAGACGGGATTGAACCGCCGACGCCGGCCTTTTCAGGGCCGCGCTCTACCACTGAGCTATCTGGCCTTGGGGGAACCCAAGAACGCCCGCGCTGCGGACGTTTGAAACGGCGCGAGGAGCGCCAACCGCAGTATAGCAAAGCCCGCCGGCTCCGCAATGGCGGCTAAAAGCGCGACACCAGCCACACCCCCGCGACCAGAAGCGCGCAGCCCGCCAGCCGCGCGGGGGACGCTGTGTGCTGCTTGAAGCCGATGAGTTCGAACTGGTCGAGCAGCACCGATACGATGAGCGAAGCCGTGATGCTGAGCCCGGTAAACAGCCCGGCACCGAGCCGCTGCGCGAACATAAGCCCCGCCAGCGTGGACGCGATGCTGATCGCGCCGCCCAGCCAGGCCCACCAGTGCACCTGCGGCAGCCCGGCTGCCACGCGGCCCAGGTGCGGCGCCGAGAACTGCCGGAATACCAACGCCGCGAGGAGCAGGACGAGCAGGCCTGAGAGGTAGACCCATACGCCGGCAAGCGCGGGTTCGCCGATTTGCTTGTTCAGCTCCGCGTTGGTCCCGGATTGAAATGGGTTTGCCGCGCCTGCGATGAGCGCGGCCAGAATGGCAATCCAGAGCATGGGCAGCCTCCGCGGTTAGGATGCGGGGCGCCAGGGAACCGGCGTTTACCAACGCGCCGTTACTGTTTGCTTTTGGTATCCCGAGCCGTTAGGAAAGATCACGCGGAGCGACTTGAGGCCGCCCGGCTGTTCACGCCCCACCTCCTTGGTCGCGCGCGCGGGATCAGCTGCGAGCAGCGCGTTTCCGGCCAGGGGTGTGTGCGCCATTTCCGGTGCTTGCTCCACGAGTGTCGCGCCTTCCATGCGCACCTTTGGTAAGCCGTTCAGGCGCAAAGGCAGCGTGTACCCCGCGCCGCCCTGGGCTTCCAGAACCCAGGTGGCGCTATGGGCGTCGGTGTGCTGCTCCAGCACTTTGAGTTGGGACGTAGATGCGCCCGGCAGCGGCAGCTGCGCCGGGATGCCGAGCTCCGCGCCGGGCAGCGGCACACGCAGCACACCGGCTTTCTCTTCCGACCCCGCAGGCCCTTCCAGCTTGAGTCCCGGTTCGTTGCTCTCCATCTGCACGTCTAAGAATCCGCCAGCGCGCCGGAACGTGAGCGTCGCATCCTTGCCCGCGCCCACGGGGACGTTTCGCAGAGTCGCGCCCGGCCAGGCGGCGGGCAACTGCGGGGCGACATGAAGAGTGTTGGCTGCAGCGTCGAAGCTCACGCCGAACAAGCCTCGAAGCGCGGGCGTGAGCACCATGGCAGAGGACCACAACTGGTGCGTGGTGGACCGGCCCAGCGGCTCGAAATACTGCCCGGAGAGCAACTCCGTGACCGCGCCCAGGTCCTGCGGCCAGCTGAGGTCGGCATTCTGCATCAGGTGCGCGTAACCCGCAAGCGGGCGGCCCGCGCGGTACTCGGCCAGCGAGGCCCAGCCGGTGAACAGCGGCCACACGGAACCCTGGTGGTAGCTCATGGGGTCGTAGAGGGCTTCATGGTCGCCGAGGTCGCGCGTGCCCCAGTCGGTCGAGAACTCGTCGGAAGCCCAGCGGCGAAACATCGCGTCGGCGGCGGTGAGTGAGTATGTTCCATCCCACCAGGCCACGGCGGGGTAAATGGTCGCGGTTGTGTCGAGCTTGCCCGGGCCGTTGTACGAGAATGCGTACATGCCATCGGCGGATTTGTATTCGCGCTCGAGCGTGGCGGCGATGGTATTGGCGCGTGCGGCGGCCCCATCGTCGGGCTTGCCCGCGAGCGCGGCGAGCCGGCCGTAGGCTTGCGAAGCCTGCTCGTCAAGCGCGGCCAGGTACACCTCCTGGTGCGGCATGCCGGGCGGCCAGCTTTCCACCCAGCCCGTGCCTTGCGCGTTGTCATAAATGCCGTCGCCGTCGGAATCGTGGGTGCGCTCGAATTGCCAGGCTTTTTCAATCTGCGCCCAGTGCGCCTGCACGTACGCGAGGTCGCCGGAGCGCGCGGCGTAGTCGGCCAAGACCATCAGGAGCAGGGGCGTGGAGTCGGCGGCGGCGTACTCATAGGGCAGGTGCGCCCAGTCCACCAGTTCGGCGGTTTGGGAGTACTCGTGCATGATCTTGCCGTCGGCGCGCTGGCGCTTGAACAGGAAATCGAGCTCCTCGCGGGTCAGCGCGAAGTCGCCGTAGCTGTCGACCGCGTAGAGCGTGTAGAGCGAGTCGCGGCCGAAAAACCAGCCGAAGCCGGGGCGGTTCGAGTCGCCGGAGCTGTACAGGCCTGCGACCAGCCCCACCTCGTCGCCGTACTGCCCGCTGGCGTGGCGGACGCGCAGCTGGTCGATGGAAACCTCGGCCCACCGGAGCGCCTGGTTCACGCGCGGGTCGGGCGTTTCGGCCACGATGCGCGTGTCGAAAAAGTGCGCGTAGTAGTCCGCCGTGGCCTCGTACTGCGCGCGCACGCTTTGGCCCAGGCTTGCGAGCTGCGCGGTCAGGGCGGCCTTGGTCGCGGCGGCTTTGGTGGTTGCTGCGGCCATCAGCAACGGGAAGTACCGGTCGCCGTCGCGCGCGGGGTCGTATTGGAGAATCAGCTGCAGCGGGAACAATTTCGGCCGCTCCTGGTAGGGCGCGAGAATGCCGGGCTGGGTTCCGGGCATCGCAACCGCCCCAGCCAGGTCGTCAGAGTCAGTGTGCAGAAGGTAGTAGCCGTCTGCCGCGCCGAGCGGAACCCACTCGGGCGAGGGCGCGTTGTAGTTGGCCGCCGGCCACATGCGCTTGAGCTCCGGCGTGAACGAAAACGTAAGCGTGACGGGCCTGGTCGACGAGACCTGAAACATCGCGACCACGCCCGGGTCGCCTTCCTGCTTGCACTGCGTTGCGAACAGGATTTCGCGCACCGTAAAGGCCGCGTGCGCGTAGGTGATGGTGGTGTGGTCGGGCTGCACGGTGATCTCGGCGGACTGGTCGTTGACGTCGAGGGGAACGGGGTAGTCCTTGAGCTGGGCCGTGATGCGCATGTGGCTGAGCAGCTTGACCGGCCAGGTCCAGGCTTCGAAGCTGCCGTCGCCTTGCCCGACGATGGCGCCGCACTCGCCCGCGACTGTAAATGGCTGGAGCGCCGCGCTGCGCTGGTGAATGCTGAGGCCGCCTACGCTTTCCGCGCCGGCGAGCGGGAATGCTGGAACAGGGGCGAGCCAGTCCTGCTGAGCCGGCGCGGCGCAGGGAAGCGCTGTCGCGGCGAGCAGGGCTGTCAAGATGATGCTCGGGTGTCGCCGGGGCAGAAAACGCTGGGTCATGCGACTCGTTGCCCGCAACCGATGCCATACACTTGCTGCAATCATGGTTCCTGCTCCCGCCGCCGAAGCAAGGGCGACACTCCACATGCTACGCGCGGCCCTGGCGTGCGCGTGCTTCGTGCTCTTTGCAATCCCGGCCCATGCACAGAGACAAGCGCACTGGAGCGGAAGCGCCGAGAAGCGCGCAGCGCAGGCTTTTGCTCGCGCCGGCAGCGAGGGCCCGCTTGCCCTGCGCGCATTTCTTGAGGAGATGCCGAAAGGTGCCGATCTGCATATGCATTTGTCAGGAGCGGTCTACGCGGAAACGCTGCTTGACGAGGCTGCCGAGGACGGGGTTTGTGTGGACCCGGCGGCGCTTGCGTTTGACCGCCACGCCGCGCACGGGGCCTGCAAGCCCGGCGAGGTAAGCGGAGCGGCAGCGATCGAAGCAGACAACCGCCTGCGGGACGCGCTGATCGATAGCTTCTCCATGCGGTCGTTTGTGCCAACGAGCGGCAACAGCGGGCACGACCAGTTTTTCGCAACCTTTGCGCGCTTCGGCGGCCTGGGCCGCACGCACACGGGCGACTGGCTCGATGAGGTAGCGACCCGCGCCGCGCGGCAAAACGAACAGTATCTGGAGGTGATGGATACGCCCGACCTAAAACCGGCGGAAGCGCTGGCGGAAAAGCTCGGCTACAGTCCGGAGTTTCGCGCGTATCGGGCCGCGCTGCTAGCCGGGGGCCTCGATGCGAGCGTCGCCTCTGCACGCGAAGCAATCACCGCGGCCGAAAAGCAGCGCAGCGCGCGCGAGCACTGCGGGACGACCGCCGCGCTCCCGGCGTGCGCGGTCGAGATCCGGTTTCTTTTTCAGGTTCAGCGCGAGCAGCCGCCAGCCGATGTGTTCGCGCAGGTTGTGTTCGCGTTTGAGCTCGCAAAGGCCGACCCGCGCGTGGTCGGGCTTAACTTCGTGCAGCCTGAGGACGGCTATATCGCCCTGCGAGACTACGCGCTGCACATGAGCATGCTGGACGCGCTGCGCCCGCTCTATCCGGGCGTGCACATCTCGCTGCACGCGGGGGAGCTCGCGCCGGGGCTCGTGCCGCCGGGCGACCTCACGTTCCACATCCGCTCCG
>CAXTVG010000157.1:0-5378 GCA_964247505.1 uncultured Acidobacteriaceae bacterium | reverse complement strand
TTGTAATGGTGAGGGTCTCATCGCGAAGGGAGGGAACAAGAAGCAGGTCGACCTCAGAAAAAATGCGGGCCATTTCCCCGGCAACGCGGCGGCGCATGCGGTCGGCCTGGACGTAGTCCACAGCGGACAGGAAGCGGGCCTGGCGAAAGGAGTTGGGCCAGGCGTCGGGAACCTGCATCTTGAGCTGGTCTACCCCGTGCGACAGCGTGAGCTCCTCGAACGAAGCAGCGGCCTCGGCAAAGAGAATGAGCTGGAGCGAGTCGTAGGGCCAGTCCGGGAGCGAAACCGGGGTGGGCACCATGCCGAGCTTCGGGAGCATGGCGAAGGCGGCGCGGTCCACCTCGGTCGCGGGCGGTTCCTGGAGCCACTTGGGGAAGTAGCCGACTTTGAGGCCCTGAACGGATTTGCCTGGGTCGAAAGAGAGGTTCGAGGAGACGCTGGAAGCGTCGCCGGGATCGGGGCCAGTAATCGCCTGTAACACGAGCATGGTGTCGAGCACGCCGCGCGTCATCGGGCCGAGTTTGTCGAGTGACCAGCAAAGGGTCATGGCGCCAGTCCGGGCGACGCGGCCGAATGTGGGGCGCAGGCCTTCCACGCCGCAGCGCATGGAGGGCGAAACAATGGAGCCGCCGGTCTCAGACCCGACGGCGAAGCCGACCAGCCCTGCGGCAACGGCCGCGCCGGGGCCGGCCGAGGAGCCGGAAGCGCCTTCATCCGGATTCCAGGGGTTCATGGTTTGGCCGCCGAACCAGACATCGTTGAGGGCCAGCGCGCCGAGCGAAAGCTTGGCAACCAGAACCGCGCCCGCGTCCTGAAGGCGCTGGACGACGGCGGCGTTTTTCTCCGGAATGCGATTGCGAAAGGGCTCCGCGCCGTAGGTAGTCGGGATTCCCTCGGTGTCGAGCAGGTCTTTCGCGCCCCAGGGGATGCCGTGGAGCGGGCCCCGATAGCGGCCTGCGGCAAGGTCGGCATCGGCCCGGCGGGCTTGCTGCAGGGCCAGGTCGGCGGTAAGGGTTATGGCGCAGCGGAGCTCAGAATTGTAGCGCCGCAAACGGTCGAGATAGATCTGCGTCAGGCGCTCGGAGGTAATCTGCTTTGTCCGAATCCAACCGGCGAGCTGCGGGACGGTTGCGAAGGCGATATCGGCGTCACCGGCAGGCAGCGGACCCGGGGGCGGAACAGCAAACTCGTGCCGGGAAACCGAAGCACTTCCGGGCGGGTCGGGGTTAGGCATGCGCGGGGTGCACTCCGTCGCGGGCGCAACGGAGTCGGGCAGCGGAACCTTGCGCGGGCCTACCCGCCGTTCGTAAAGCGGGGCCATCGCTTGCCGCCAGTTGCCTGCTGCTTCGGCGCGGTCCTTCTCTGTAAGCGCGACTTCCACCAGCTTTTCGGCTTGCGCGAAGGTCTGGGTATCCACCTCAGGCCCGACCGCCGGGGCGGTCCCAAAGGCCGGAGGCGCGCCGGGCGGCAGGCTCGGGTTGGTCTGGTTCACGCTGCTCTGGGCACCGGCGGATGTTGCCGTCGCGCTTAAAGCGGCAAGCGCGGAGTGCGCGAGAAAGCGGCGGCGGGTAGAGCGCTCTGTGGATTCGTCGGCCAAGGCTTACCTCGTGCGATTCGGGATGCGGCGAGTGTATCGCAGGCGGCCGGAAAGAGGATTTCAAGCGAGCGTTTACAGCAACCCACGTCTCAGAATCGAAACGTGGGGCACCGTTTTCCGCGCGCTGCTGCGCCAAGCCTTTTTGGCTCAGGAACGGCCCAGGCGCTTCTTCACTCTGCCTAGGCCAGCGCGAGCACCACCGCACCCGCGGCAATCAACGCGCCGCCCAGGAGCTTGGGCGCGGTGATCGCCTCGCCCAGCACCGGCCAGGCGAGCAGGATCACGAGCACGACCGAAAGCTTGTCGACAGGGGCGACGCGCGAAGCGGGGCCGAGCTGGAGGGCGCGAAAGTAGCACAGCCACGAAAGCCCGGTCGCGAGGCCGGAAAGAACGAGAAAAAGCCAGGTGCGCCCTGTGATGGAGGACGCGCCGCGGTGCGCGCCGAAGAAGACCGCAATAGCCCAGGCAAAAAGGACGACGACCGTGGTGCGGATAGCGGTCGCGAGATTCGAGTCGATGTCCGCGACACCAAGCTTCGCGAGTAGGGCGGTGGCGGCGGCGAACATGGCGGATAGGAGGGACCAGGTGATCCAGCTTTTGCTTGCCATCGATTGATCCTTTCCAAGCGCCCTGTGCATCTGCTTAGGCAGGAGCGCAGCTGCCATCCGTGGAGCGATGCCCGAAAGGATGAGCGATGCCGCACGATGCTTTGTTTGAACCGTACCAGCTCGGGCCCCTGCGCCTGAAAAACCGGATCGTCATGGCACCCCTGACCCGCTCGCGCTCGAACGACCAGGGTGTGCCGCCGCCGTACGCCGCCGAGTACTACGCGCAGCGGGCGAGCGCGGGCCTGATCGTGTCGGAGGCGACGAATATCTCCGCGCAGGCGCGCGGCTACGCGAAAACGCCGGGCATTTGGTCGGACGCGCAGGTAGAGGCATGGAAGCCCGTGGTCGAGGCAGTGCACCGGGCGGGCGGGTTGTTTTTTCTGCAGCTGTGGCACACGGGGCGGCTTTCGCACCCCAGCCTGCAGCCCGGTGGCGCGCTGCCGGTCGCCCCCTCGGCGATCAAGCCGGAAGGCCAGGCGTTTACGAACGAAGGTTTGAAGGACTACCTCGCGCCGCGCGCGGTGGAGGCGAGCGAGCTCCCCGGGATCGCGGAGGATTACCGCAGGGCGGCCGCGAACAGCAAGCGCGCGGGCTTCGATGGCGTCGAGATCCACTCCGCGAACAACTACTTCCTGGAGCAGTGGCTGCGCGACTCGACCAACAAGCGTACGGACGAGTACGGCGGCTCGGTCGAGAACCGTTTGCGGTTTCCCCTCATGGCCGCGCGGGCGGTGATTGACGGTTTCGGCGACGCGAGCCGGGTGGGCATCCGCGTTTCACCGGGAACGACGATGCCCGGCGGAGCGCCGCTCGACTCCAACCCCAACGAGGTATACGGGCGCTATGTGGAGGAGCTCGCAAAACTGGGGCTCGTGTATCTCCATGCGATCGAAGGAGTAACCCAGCAGACGCGCGAAGCCCCCGCGGTGGACTACGGAGCGCTCCGGCGAAAATTCGGGCGGACTTACATCGGGAACAATATGTATTCCCTAGAGCTGATCGACCAAGAGCTTCGGGACAACAAGTCGGACTTATTCGCGTTCGGGCGCGCCTACCTGGCGAACCCCGACCTGGTGGAGCGCCTGCGCACGGGCGCACCGCTGGCGGACGCGCCCAAGCAGTACTGGTACGGCGGCGACGAGCACGGCTACACGGACTGGCCGGCGATGGCGGGGCTTTCGGAGCAGGCGTAAGCAGGTTTGCGCCGGGCAGGAGTTGCGGTACGCTCCTGCCATGGACATTCATCCGCCGGAAGGCCCGGTCCGCAGCTTCAAGGATTTTGCCGTCCACATCAGCATCGTTACGGTCGGCATTCTGATTGCGTTCGCCCTGGAGGGACTACGGGAGCTGATTGCCGACCGCCATCTCGTGTCGGAAACGCGCCAAACGATTCGCAGTGAGATGCAGGTCGACCACGATCATGCCCTGGACGAATGCCGCCGGGTTGCGGAAAATCGGGACCGCCTGCAAGCCCTGTTCAGTACGCTTTCCCCTGAACCGCAAGTGCCATCCGGCAAGCTGAACGCGCAGGTTTCCGCGGTGCAGAACCCCGGGTATTTCCTGACCTCGCAGGCCTGGACGGCGGCGCTCTCCACCGGCGCCCTCGCGCACATGCGTCCTGAAGAGGTTGCTGCCTACGCCTATGCCGCGGAAGCCACGCGCACCTACACCACCCTTCAGCAAGCCGCGCAAACCGCCGGGGCGCAGGCTCAGGCCGCTTTTGCGGTCCGCCTTAAGCCCACCCCGGAGGAAGCCGGAAGGCAAGCCGAGCTGCTCCTGTTGTTTCTGGACGCCAATCGCAAACTCAGCTACGTTTGCCCACAGATGCAGAGGGACATCGATCGCGCTCTTACGGCCTCCAGCGCGAAATAGCTTGCTTGACCGCTTCGATCAGAAAAGGCGAGCGGCGCGCAGGGCGAGGCCGTGGGCAACGGCGGTAAACGCTTCGCCGCGGGTGACCTCGCGAAAGCGGGACGTGAAAATACGCTCGACCGCGGGCACGAACGACGTGCCGCCGGTGAGGAACACGCGGTCGACCTCGCCGGCAGCAACGCCGGCCTTGCTCAGGAGCTCGTCGACCGCGCTTGTAACAGCCGCGAGCTCGTCCGCGATCCAGCCCTCGAACTCGCCCCGTGTGACCGGGATGCGGAGTTGAAGCCCGGCTTCGTCGAAACAAAACTCGGCTTTTTCCTCGCGGGAAAGCGTGTATTTCAGCCGCTGCACGGCGGCGTGGAGCTGGAAGCCAAGGTCCTCGTCGATGAGGGTTTGCAGCGCCTCAATCTTGTCCGGTTCGAGCGCGCGGACCCGTGCACCTTTCAGGATTTCCGCGACGTTGCGGGTACGCAGGAACGAGAGGTAATGCCAGCGCTCGAGGTTCGCATAGATCCAGGCGGGGACCGCAGGCAGCAGCTTCGCTCCGGAGCGCTCGAGCGAGTTTTCACCGAGCGCGGGCGACACGAGATGGCGTACGAGTTTCGCGTCAAACGCGTCGCCCGCAAGCCCCACGCCGCTCGAGCCGAGCACGCGCTGCTCGTTTTCAAGACCCGGGCCGAGGCGCAAGAGCGAAAAGTCGCTGGTGCCGCCGCCGAAGTCGCCGATGAGCACAAGCTCTTCGCGGTCGAGCGTAGATTCATACGCGTAAGCCGCCCCCGCGGGCTCAAACTCGAAGTGAACCTCGGCGAACCCGGCGCGATGGCAGGCTTCGCGCAGCCGGTCCTGTGCGTACGTGTCGTCCGCTTCCGTTTCCGCGCCCACAAAACGCACCGGCCGGCCGACGACCGCGCGGTGAATCGGCACTGCAAAAGCGCTTTCCGCGCCGGTACGGAGGTCGCGGAGAATGCGGGCAAGCAGGTCTTCAAGCGAGTAGCGCCGGCCGAAAACCTCAGTGCCCGTGAGCGTGCGCGAGGGCAGATAGCTTTTTAGTGACTGGACCAGCCGCCCGCGCTCTTCGGCCCCCAAGTAATGCTCAATCGCAGACGGGCCCGCATAGGTGTGGACCCGCTTGCGGGCATCACGCTCAAAGTAAAGCAGCGAGCGGAAGGACGGGGTCGAGCCCGCCGCGGCGGGAAACTGCGCGAGCTCCACCCGGTTGTCCCGGACCAGGGCCACGGAGCTGTTGGTGGTGCCGAAATCGAGGCCGACGGCGGGGGAAGCCATTCGGTCATTGTCGCAAA
>CAXTVG010000156.1:0-5392 GCA_964247505.1 uncultured Acidobacteriaceae bacterium | reverse complement strand
GCGGGGAGCCGGTGCTATCGACCGAACCAGAGGTTACAGCGTTCGCCGTTGCTCCGGCGGCGTGGGCAACTGTTCCACAACCAGAAGATAGGAAAAGCGCGGCGACTAAAGAGAGCAAAACGGTAGCTAACCGAAACGCACGTAAGTGCGGCTGTAAAACGTACATGATGAGATTCCTTGCGGACATCATCACAGCCGCCGGGCACTCCTGTAGCATTTTCGTACAGCGCTTTCTACTGACAGTTCCTATATGGAACCGACTTCCCATATTGGGAATAGAACCTAAGAACCACGAGACACCGACTTTTCAAAAGCGGCGAATGGCTGGCAACATGCACTGACACAAAGGGGGTCTACCCTGAATTTCCGCGCAGCCGGGGTCTTCAGTAGCCCCGACTTCTTCAAACGGCGTTAAAGCCTGCTTTCAACCTGCCGATAAGCAGGGAGGCAGCATAGAACTTTAAAGCATGGGGAAATGCCAGTGCGCGCAAATAGGAAACTCGTCTTAGGGCTATTCGGCCTGACCTCCCCGTTCTGGCTCTTCTTTGGATCCGCCTCACTCTCGCACGCTCAACTAAACGCTGCACCCAGGGTACGCGACGTCATTAGAACTCAGCAAAGCATGCGCTTGCAGGGGTCTGTGTCTCCCCACCTAGCGTCGATGAGGGACATCGGCGTAGCATCTGACGATCTCACGATTCCCGGCGTATCGATCCACTTCGGATTGACGCCGGAGCAAAGGTTCGATTTGGACCGGCTTACCCGAGACCAACAAACCCCTGGCAGCGCCCGTT
This sequence comes from uncultured Acidobacteriaceae bacterium, assembly GCA_964247505.1. Lineage (GTDB taxonomy): Bacteria > Acidobacteriota > Terriglobia > Terriglobales > Acidobacteriaceae > EB88. The sequence continues at coordinate 4,598 of CAXTVG010000156.1, read as the reverse complement.
ATCACCGTTGGATCAGTCCGGAAGAATACGCGCAACAGTACGGTGTCGGCGAAGTGGATCTCGCTCTAATCGAGGCTTGGCTCCAATCGGAAGGCTTTTCCCATTTCATCCTTAATAGGAGCCGCTCTGCTTTACATTTCGACGGTACCAGCCGGCAATTTCAGCGAGTCTTCGGGGCTACGCTACATAATTATGCAAAAGACGGCCATCTGTTCGTGGCCACCGCTACCGAACTGCGCATTCCTGCTGCGCTTAGTAACATTGTTGAAGCAATTACCGGGATTGACTGAATTCGCCCGGCTCCCCGCCCTTTGCTTCAAGGCACGACGCCTCCTTCATCCCAGCAATCCCAATCGACTACAAGCAGTTCAGGTAAGCACTTTGTGACACCTGCTGACATAATAAACATCTACAACGTTTCACCCCTCTACAAAACCGGCTTTACAGGAGATGGTCAGCGGATCGCCGTAGTTGGACAGAGTTCTATTATTGTGGGTGACATCTCGAGATTTCGGGCCGCAGCTGGCCTTGCTGATCGCACCCCCACCTTGGTGCTCGTGCCCGGGACAGGCACCCCTATTCGTCGATCTGGAGACGAACTCGAATCGGACATCGATCTCGAATACGCCGGAACAGCAGCACCTGACGCCGACGTAGTCTTCGTCTATACTGGCTCCAACAGCAGCGCAAGCGTATACGATGCCCTGGTCTACTCAATTGACGAGAACATCGCTCCGGTCATAAGTATCAGCTATGGACAATGCGAGCAGTGGTTCTCACAAACTCAGCTGCGCTCACTTGAGCAGGTTCTTTTACAGGCGAACAGCCAAGGGCAAACGGTGATAACAGCTTCAGGAGATCAAGGCGCTACTGGATGCGAAGATGAAGTCAGCGGCGAGGTAGGCGCGGCCATTGATGGTTTAGGAGTGCAATATCCTGCCTCATCTCAATACGTGACTGCGGTTGGGGGAACTCTCCTGGCTGATCAGGCCGGCTCTTGGAATGACGATAATTCAACGGGAGGCGGTTCGGCACAAGGCTACATACCGGAGCAGGGATGGAACGAGAGTAAAGCAGCGGCACCCCCAATGCTCTTAGGCAGCGGGGGTGGGTTTAGTCTGATTTTTCCTAAACCTTCTTGGCAGAATGCTCCAGGGGTGCCACCGATTGCCTACCGCGCGGTTCCCGATATCGCAATCGATGCAGGCGTTCACCATGACAGTTACATATACTGCAGCAGCGATAACGCTTCAGGAAGCCAGGAGAGCTGTACAGCAGGATTTTCTAACGGTTCCGTGGCTGGCGGCACGTCTTTCGGGGCGCCAATTGTCGCCGGCATTATGGCGCTTGTGAATCAGATGAGCGCTGTACCGAAGCAGGGAAACATCAATCCTAGGCTTTACGCCCTTGCGGCTTCCGTTCCGGGCAGCTTTCACGACATCACAGCCGGCGACAATAAACAGCCTTGTCTTCAGGGATCGAAGGATTGCCTAAGTGGATCGCCCATCGGTTATTCTGCAACTCAGGGCTATGATCTCGTTACGGGCCTTGGATCTCCAAACGCGGAAATGCTTGTTAACGAACTTGCATCCCCTGCGGGGACGCAAGCCGTTCCCACAACCGTAACCATTCAAAGCGATGCTCCTACTGTAGTTGTAGGGCACCCAGTAAGTGTTACAGCCACAGTAAGCAGTGCGATGGGCGTTCCGACTGGAACCGTAGCGTTTTCCATAAATGGGCGGGCTTCGATGTCGCCATCTGTTGTCCAGAGTGGGTACGCTACCTACACATTCACTCCGTCAGCGCCTGGTACTTATACTATCACCGCGCTCTTCAATAGCGATTCGGGGTTTGCAAGTGCGTCGGCCAACCTGAGCGTTACTGCGCCGGACGCATCGCGCTCGGGCACCATTATCCTTAGTGGCAGCCAACTGTACTCTTCAGCCTTAACCGGTTCTCTAGCACAGATCACCGCGACCGCAATCGACGGTTATAGCGGCGTCGTACGCTTTTACATTACCACTAACGACGAGGAACTCGCCCGCGAAGGTTGTTACGCGGTAGCAGACGCAAACATTCAGGGGGTGCTACACGCACAGGCGAAGGCGTATGTAGCTCGCTCTAATGAGCAATGCAGTGCGCTAGCTTTAAGTATTAATGTGCCACTTCGCCGATTTACACTTGTCAGCACCACGGACGCTAAAACGGAAGTTGAGCATGTAAAACGTGTGTTCGCGCCCGCAGATACGTTAGGGAGCGACATGCTTGCATTGTGTGGCGTTTTCGCACTGTGCCCGGGCATGTTTTGCAAGCGAAAGTGGCTATGTGCTAGGCTATTACTGTTTGCCGTTGGGGTGACCGGCATGACGGGGTGTGGTACTGCTATTAAACCCGATGCTACCCCGACGGGCACCTACTTAATCAGGATTACGGGAATGGATACAAGTAACCCTAATGTCGAGACATCGCTAGATCTTCCCATTACGCTGTATTGAGCGAAAGGGGTAATGTGTGCTTCGAGGCGGGGCAAAAGCGAGATGGCATGCGGAGCCGTAGAGCTTTTCAGGAGTCCTTGCGCTTTAGGGCGTGTTAACACTGCCGAAGCGCTTCCACGATGAGGGCGAGGCAAACAAAGCCGAGGTAAAGCGCGTCGAGTTTGTCGAAGCGGGTGAACACGCGCCGGAAGCTTTTGAGCCTGCGGAACAGCCGTTCGATCTCGTTGCGCCGCTTATAAAGCTCGCGGTCGTAGCTCCAGCGCACGCGTCTGTTGCGCTTAGGCGGCACGACTGGCGCCATGCCCAGCGAGCGCGCAAGCTCGCGGGTTTCCGTATCTTCGTAAGCCCGGTCCATTAGCAGCGGCAAGCCTTGGGGCATCGCGCCGAGCCCCCGCAAAAGTTCCCGGCCTTCCGGCGCGTCGTGCGCGTTGCCCGGCGACAAGCGGAAGTTTATGGCCGTGCGAGCATCCGCGGCAACCAAATGAAGCTTGGTGGTCCGGCCTCCGCGCGAGCAGCCGATAGACTGCGGGCCGTTTTTTTCAGCGCGCCCGCCGCATCCGGATGCACCTTGATCGAGGTGGAGTCGAGCGCAAACAGCTCGACGCGGACGCGCAGGATCTGCTCCAACTGCAAGCGCTCAAACACCCGGTCGAGCACACCGGTTTTCGACCATCGGGTCAGGCGGGTATAAATGGTATGCCAATTGCCGAACTGCTTGGGCAGCGCCCGCCACTTCGAGCCGTTCTCCAACACATATAAAAGCGCATTCAACAGCTGCCGGTTGGTCAAGCTCACGTTGCCACGCTGCACCGGCAGCGCGTCCTTAATGCGCGCGTACTGCTCTTCGCTGATCTCCATCCAAAAGCTATACCACGGAATGATGGTTAGTGTTAACACGCCCTAGTGTTTATCTTATCTTCGGATCTGAGCCGGTGAAGTGATTGGGCGAGAGACCTGCTGTAGTGGATCACTCAGATTACTCGAGCGTGTTTCATAAACAGGTTCGGCCTCAAGTTGGGCACTTCTGCTTGAGGCGGATTGTTTGTTGAGCTTCTTGCATGGGCAGGAAGCTATTCGAGTTGTTGACCGATGCGCAGTGGGAGTTAATTGAGCCGCTGCTGCCGCCGGGCAGGCGGCGGGAGGACAAGCGGGGCCGGCCCTGGGCGTCGAACCGGGCCTGTCTGGAGGGGATTTTGTGGGTGCTGCAGACCGGCGCGGCATGGCGCTTTTTGCCCGACAAGTATCCCTCGCCTGCGACCTGCTGGCGACGGCTGAAGCAGTGGGAGGAGCAAGGGGTATGGCTCGACGCCTGGCGGACGCTGCTGGGCGCGCTCGACGGCGAGGGCCTGTTGAGGTGGGAAGAGACCTTCTTGGACGGCAGCTTCGCGCCGGTCAAAAGGAGCTCCGCAGTCGGCAAAATCAATCGGTGCAAGGGCACGAAGTGGATGGTACTGGTCGACGGTGGGGGGTCTTCCGCTGGGAGTTCGGCTAGAAAGTGCCTCTCCTGGAGAAGTTACGGTTGCAAAGTCCACGCTCGCCGAAGTAAGAGTCCGCGCGCCAAGGACCGTCCGCGGCAAAAGCCCAAACGCGTGATTGCCGACTGCGCCTACGACTCCGACCCGCTGCGCGAGCGGCTCAAAAAGCGCGGCATCGAACTCATTGTCCCGTACCGCAGCAACAGCAAACACCGCCGGTACAGGGACGTCTGAAGGCTTCGGCGCTATAAACGCCGCTGGATCGTCGAGCGCACCAACGCCTGGCTCGGCCAGTTTCGAAGACTCCTGGTTCGCCATGAACACCTCCTCACCACCTGCTGGTGCTTCTTCTATCTCGCCTGCCTCTGGATCACTCTACGGCGGTGTTTATGAAACATGCCTAGCCTCACAGCCACCACCTAAGTGGTAGGAGTGAGCTTGGGAAAGGTGTGCAGACGCGCCACACTAAGCCGCATAATGCATTTACTTAGCCATGCTACTCGTAAAAAAGGGCTTTACACGCTGCCCAGAGAGCACTCGTCCCATTATGGGAATCGAGTGCCATATAGGAACTCGGAGTAAAAAGTGGTGTACGAAATAAGTACAGGATGTCTGGATAGCTTGGATG
>CAXTVG010000155.1:0-5404 GCA_964247505.1 uncultured Acidobacteriaceae bacterium | reverse complement strand
GAAGGCTACTAGCGCTCCTTCAGGAGTCGGCGGATGCTGCCCCGAGCAGTGGGGACAGTTCGGTGGCAGGCCGAAAAGCTCCGGGTAATAGCGACGGTTTGAACGCTTAATCTCGATCAGCAAATCATCGTCGGATTTGCCGCTGCTGGAGTCCCCGAGCATGGCGCGATACAGGTCTGGCCGTGCCTCAAGGACAAGAGCGAAGGCGGCATCCTCCTCGAAAAAGGCCCAGTGGCCATGGAGTATGGCTTTAGCCCGATAGCTTGAGGGAATGGTAGCGGCGACCTCGGGCGCTAGAGCCAGACCGCCGTGACCGGGCGTCGAAACGAAGTAAAAATCTTCGCCATAGGGAACAGAATGATCGACTTCGCCCCAGGGCGAGTAGTGAGGAGAATGAGGAAATTGTGGCACGATGAAGCCTCCAAGCAAAAGAAAAGCCCCTCGAAAGAGGGGCTGGTTGATAGGCGAATCGGACTAGCTGAAACCTACATATGCTTACCGGAAGCCATGAGGCTAGAGATCAGAGATACCAGCGAGTTTGCCGACGAAGTGTTGTGCCTTTTGCTTCTGATCCTTGCTGAGAGCAGAATGTTCGATCACATTCACAGAATTGGACACGCAAGTCGTCTTGCTTGCACTAAAGTGTCCCTGACACTCCCGCTCCAAATGCCAGGCAAGTAGATATGCCGGATCCTTCACGGATACCCCGTACGAGCGAGCTGTTTCAATCTGCTCCTCGTGAATAGCGTAACGTTCGATGGCAGGCAATAAAATGAAGCCTGCGGCGGCAAGCACAAGTGCTAAAGATGGCAGGATCAGCGATTTATGTCTGGTAAGCATATAAGCCTCCGTAAATTGAGAATCTGACCTCGCTTTAGCGAACCAGCGCAGCGATCTCCGCACTTGCAAACGTGAAGCCATCGACCGTGCACTCCGTTACCGGCAGAAGCGCTCCTCTTTGGAATCTTTGAAACTTGCCAGTGTCTGTATCGATCAGGTATATCGATGGCACACCCATAGTCTCGTACTCGGCGAGCTTACGCTGGGTGCGCGAGATTCGATCATCTGGGCTCAGCACCTCAAATACAGCAATCGGAGGGTGAGTGATGATCTGCTCGTCTGGCGCGTCCGGGCCAAGCACAAGTACATCCGGTGTCCGATAGTTCGCTGCCCTGGTTTGCGTTCGCAGCTCGGGGTAGGCTTCGAGCCGCCACTCGGCCCTGCGAGAATCAAACCACCTCAGAATAGCTCGCTGCCATTTGCTGTGCTCCTTTTGTCCCAAGTAGCGCTCCTCCAACTCCCCATCGACGTAATCGGGTTCCACATCCCAATCGTGGTCGCCGTGCAGGTATTCCTCAACGGACATTCGCACTTTGTGGTCAGCCAGTGGCAGCTCCTCGCTTCGCTCAGATTACGTCCGCCTGCTAGCGGACCGCAAGAATCAAGTCCATCGCAGGGTTTCCGGATAAACTGGCTCCACGGCTATTCCAGAGTTGGTGCCGGCCGTTGACCCATCCCTCCAAATCACAGGAGACAGCGCCGAAAGGACGTGCATCTCGCAGGCCCAGCACGTCCCAACCAGCCTGGACGAGGATCCGGGCAATAGGGCGATCTTCCAGCGCTTCCAGTGAGAACGGCATAGAAGTTTCTGCCGGGTCGAGCGGATAGCGCTCCCGCAGCAGGTGGGCCCCCTTTTCCCAAGCAAGCCGCTTGGCTTCTTCATAGTCGACGGCGTATGCGTCACACCACCACACACCTGGACTGGAGTACAGGCGCGCCGTGATCCCACCGCCGGCGCGGCGACTCCGAGTCATCCTTGAATAGGGAAAGTGTGCTAGGACCAGACCTTTGGCTTCGTCTTTTGTCATGCTGCCTCCTTGCCGTTGTTTTTGCGAAAAGGGCCGGTGTCAACGGGCTCGCTTTCGAGTATTTCCCGTTCTGTCCATTTTAGGTAAAGTGGAATCCACTCGAGGGCGCCAAATTCGCTGCCTGCTGCCCCTTCAAACCTGGAGCCAACGGGTCATCCGCGGATACAACTTCTGCGTCGTCATGCCTCCGGCCGCCAGCCCGTGTATTCCCGGGTGAGCGTTCATTCGTAATCCAAACAATACGCCTGAAAGCCCTTCCTGATAGTCTTCGCTGAAGACGATGCCCGGATCAACGCCCGCCGCGAGAGCAGCGGCATAGGACCACGCCATGGCTTCCTGATCGCCAGCCTGAAGAAGGCCGCGAACTAGCGGGTTCTCCTGCAAGAAATGTGTTGGCTCCGCGAGGAAAAGCGAAGCGTTTTCCATGTACGCATCTGCGAGTGTTGCCAAGGACTCGTCGACGTCCCCGCTGATTTCTGCTCTAAAAAGCGACGGGATCACCGCAAGATGGCCTGCCTCGTGCAGCAGGTTTCCCAAACTGTGAGGATGGGCAAGATCAATTGCCAGAACACAACCTTTCTCGATGCGTACCCCTTCCAAAAACCCTGCCGTAGCAGAGGCTGGATGAACACAGAAACCGAGCTGCGATAAGAACTTGAAAACGCTTAAGGCGTCATCATTCATCATTCAGTTCCTCCTGCTCCGGCGTTCTCAGGACAGGCGCTTAGGATTTAAAGTGGAGCAGAAAGAGTCCGGATTTCCAAGCCCGTGTCGGCTGCTTGGCTGCTCAAACGTCCCGGCCTCGAACTATTGAAGCCTTGCCTTTCAAGAGAAAGCCGATTGCACCCGCTTGTGCTCGCGGTGCCACTCTTTGCGCTGCTGGTTACTGAAAAGCTTTCCTGAGCGTTGGCCGCAGGAGCATTCGCCATATCCCTCAGTGGTACGCCGTGGTCGACCTTCCTCTATGGCCTGGCCCTCAAAGAGAAGAGTGTGTCCAGCTACTCTGGTGTTGCGGCGAGGAGATTTAATCATACAAGCCTCATAGTTATTGTGAGTCATGTTGGCGATGCTACGTTTGTGGAACCGACAGTGCAACAGCAGCAAGCTGTCAAGACCCTGGTAGAGCTTTTGTGGGCGCAGGCAGATCCGATGGAACACCGAATGCCGGCTCCCAAAGCCACGAAGGGCAAGGGGAGCTGGCCATCAACTCCTCCAACGTGGCAGGAGTCGGGCCGTCCCTCTCTAGCTGGTCGAGCGAGATGTAGAGCGCGCAGCCGTCCGGCTGGACATCCGTCAACATAGCGGCGGCCAGTGGCTCTTTGGGAGAGAGATTGTAACGGAGTGTCTTAACGAAACTTCGCTTCTGCTCCGTCAGTAGTTCCACCAGTTCATTTTCGTAAGAGCTCTCGACGGGAATCCAGTTCGCGGTGGTGAGCATGGTCGAGATCTCCTGAATTTCCGGTGTTCCCGCGGGCATCATCGCGAAAGTCGCGATGGCCAGCAGATGGCTGTCCTGGACGTAGTTCCAAAGCCCGAGCACTTTCTCAAAGATCTTCTCGTAACTTTTGTTGAGCTGTTCGCTCATCGAGAATGTGAAGTCGGGAAGGTGCTTTGCTGTCAGGACATACCCGAATCTGCCTCGCTCGATCCTGTTCACTTCTGCGATCAGCAGCATGAGCTGCTTTCCGCTCGACTGCGCGATCGGCGCGAGCCGAGCAAGCCGGCGTTGGCGTATTTCCGCCTTGCGCTCCGACTCGAACAACTCTGGGACGTAGAGCAGCTTCTGCAGGGGAGATCTCTTCGCCTCTTTTGCCTCGGCCGCGAGCATGAGATGCTTCTGAATGACAAACCAATTGCGCTTGCCCGCCATAGCCGGAAACCATCTGTTTAGGCGCGCTTCCTCCCAGAGGTAGTGCAACGTCGCCCGCAATGTCAGTCGCTTTCCGGGAGAAACAGCACTGGTCTTCTCGCTGGGCTCGCCGGCCTGTACCTGCGCTCCATTCCGGGAGAGTGCGAAGTCGAAGCGAAGCGCGATCCGGTTATCATCGAGCCTCTGGATGGCGGATCCATCCACGTCGCCAAGGCCGGAAAGCTCGACCGGCGTCTCGAAGGAGTCGCAATCCGGTGCGTGATGCAGGCCGCTGTTCGGCATCCGCTTCACGATGTAGTGCTCGCCAACATGCGCTATGTACATCGGCGGAGCTGGCTGTTGGCACAAGCACTCAGGACGCAACTTCTGATGGTAAGCGGCCTCGATAATGTCAGAGAAGGTGGGCTGGCCGGGTTGGACTGTGGCGGTGCCTATTCTATAGCTCGCCATGAAAAGCTCTCCATTCTTCGATAATTTACCGTGCCAGCTCCGCAATCACCTGTACAGCTTTCGCGAGCTCCTGGTCGTCATCCGCGCCGTCGATGTCGCCGACGCTTAACACTTCGCCAAAGGATCGTCGCGAGTAGAGTTTGTTAAGCCGCTTCACATCATAGGAGACGTTGACGGCTACCGGAATGATCTCGTGGATTACAGTCGTGGGCACCCCAATGGGCGTACAGGCTCCTTGCCGATGCACCCGGGCGACAGTCTGGCGGTGGCCGGAATCGTGCCAGGGTATGCCGAGCGTCACGATCGCGTTCGAAACTTTTTGCGAGCCGTCCACGCCGACGGACCAGGATGAGCTGGCGATGAGGCAGGAGTCGCGTTCGCGCAGGTACGCGCCGAGTTCAGCCTTATCGCTTTCGCCGGTGCATATCCGGTAAGGCATGCCGCGGCCGTCGAGAAACGCTCGGATGGCTTCCACCGGACCGTCTACGAACAAACTGAAGAAAACCGGATTTACTGCCTGGTCCATGGGCTCGTAAAGCAGTTTGATGGGTGGAAACCGGGCAGGGTCGAGATTGGCAAGCGCGGCCGTGTCTACGGCTTCCGCTGGCGTGGCTTCTTCCGCCTCAAAAACAATCCGTTCGGCGTTGATGACGGTTTTGCCGCACAGTTGCCATACGTGCGTGAGCGCTTGCTCAATGCGCAGCTGTTCCTTTGCCGCAACAGTAAGACCTGACCCATTGAGCCGATGCGCAAGCGAATCGTCTACGCGGAAAGGGTAAATAAAGCGGCGCAGTTCGGGCAGCCGGTAGTTGAGAAAGTGGAAACCGAACTCCTGCAGCTTGCCGCGCAGGCGCAGTGCGTTCATCTCGCTCATTTCGCTCGTGAACTCGCCGATGCTTTCCCCGATCAGCTCGAACAGAGCCTGCCCTTCACGGGAGTCGGTGCGCACCGGAGTGCCGGTGAGCAGGATGATGCGCTGGGCAGGGTCGTAGCGGTCGAGCAGGTAGCGAAGGCCACTCATGCGCGGCTTGTATTTGGCGTCGGTTTCCGTCTCGCCCGTTTCCGGGTCGACCAGATCGCTCGATACCAGGAGGTGCGCCTCATCGAAGACCAGCAACCCCGGGCCTAGCGCGAGGATGGCGTCGATCATGGCGTGAGTCTTGGCTTCTTGCTGTAGCTTCTCGGGGTTGCAGATGAAATAGTGATGGCGGCCGGA
>CAXTVG010000154.1:2402-5450 GCA_964247505.1 uncultured Acidobacteriaceae bacterium | reverse complement strand
CTCGCGGGCGCGGGTTTTGTGCGGATCGACCCGGCTTCGTTCGAGAAAGACGGCAAAACCATTCCGTTCAAGAAAGCAAGCCTGACGCACGAAGGCGCGATGTTCAGCGAGCGGGACGCGGACACGGTGGTCGTCCGCGAGCGAACCGGCGGCGCGGCAGCCGACCCGCGCCCGCGCAAGAACGCCCGAAGCGGTTCGGCAACGCGCGAAAAGGCAGAGCCGCTTTCCGGCTCCGCGGCTGTTCTGGAGGAAAAGCTGCGCGCCTGGCGCAAAGGGGAGGCGCAAAGGCTCAAGCAGCCCGCGTATTGCGTCCTTCCCGATCGCGCGCTGCGCAACATCGCCGAAGAGCAGCCAGGCTCGGAGGACGATCTGCTTGCGATTTCCGGCATGGGTCCGGCCAAGGTTCAAAAGTTCGGCGAAGGCATTCTGCGGGTCTGCTCGCAAACGTCGTAAGCACTGGCGCGACGGCTCACTGGCTCATACGCGGAACAGGCCGGTACAGCGCCTCCGGGACCTGCGCCAGCGTGGACGAGTGGACCTGCTCGCCGAGTCCATAGAACCGGCAAAAACTCATGATCAGAGGCCGCCAACGGTCCGGGTCGATCCGGTTTTCAAATCCCGGCAACAGAATGGCCTCGTCAATACGCGCCCGGATGATCCTGACCTCGAACGCAACGCGGTGGTTGGCTTGTCCGGGCGAGTGCCGAACGGGCGCGTGGTTTCCACGATCGCCTCCAGTTGGACGGGGCATTCGCGCACTTGCGGCGCGCGCACTAAACCGGATGAAACCGCCGTGAGGCCAGCCGCCCCAAGTTTGTCCTTTTGGTGCTTGTAGCCCATGGCTTGCTTGTGAGGCGGGATTGGATCCGAACCGGTGACTTTTGCCAGCCTGTTGACCGCCCCAACTTGCTCGACCGCGGGAAGATGGGGGACGCACTCCCGCTCGCGCAGGAGGTTTTCGGTGGTGTGGGCCTTTGCGCCCAGGCCCAACATGCAGTTCCAGCCCAGCCACCAGGCGGAGGACATGGGGGCGAGATTAGCAGTTCCGTCCTCGTTCAATGTGCTAATGAGAACGACGGGAGTGCCGAAATAGAGGATAGAGGGTTCGATCTGGAGGTGCATGGAAACAGGTTGCGGCTGAAGGTGGCTGCTAAACCACCCGGCGTTCGCGTGCAAACTGTTTCGGGATGGAAGCAGGCAGCTCACCACCGGACTGGCGCAGTCCAAGCGAAGCCTTTGCGAGCAAAGTTGGCGCTCGCAATTGTGAATGGGCGATGAGTAACCAACGCCGCGCGGAAGTTTCGTTGACACCCCCAACCCGCGCACCTATCATCAGTTTTGTGGGCTCCATTGCCCGCGTAACGCGCCACTGCGGGCGCATCCTTTTCCTCTCAATTCCGGTTCGGGTCTCGAGCCGCCCCTAACGGCTCCTCTCTCGTTCGGCAGTTGCCGGGTACAGGCTGCATCTCAGCATCCGGGCGGGGTCGAACTGTATCCAATGTATTGAGCAGCCGACCGTGTTGCGTAGCGCTAGTGCCTGCGGTGTTCTATCTTGCACGACCCCCGGATACTGACGAGCCATGGCCGACGCCCCCTATTCCACTTACTCCGAGAGCAACCCTCTGAACACTCAACTCGAAACCCTCGAACCTGTTGAATCCGCCCACGCGACCGAGCAGGATGCTCCTTCGCCCGAATCCACCCCAACCCCCGAAGCCACGACGCCCGCATACGCAGCTCCCGAGCCGGCCTCCGCCGACGACACCGGCGATGGTGACATGGATGACTTCACCGATTTTGCCGCCGCGCTTGAAAGCTTCGATCGCGAGCAGGCAGCGGAAGCCGCCGCCCAGCAATTCGATGAAAATATCGTGACCGGCACCGTGGTCAAGCTCACCGACAAGGAAGTTGTGGTCGATGTGGGCCTCAAGAGCGAGGGCCGTATCCCGCTCGAACAGGTGATCGACCACAATGGCGTCTCGAAGCTGAACCCGGGCGATACCGTCGACGTCGTGATCGAGCGCGAAGAGGCCGAAGGCGGCTTCCTGCTGAGCTACGAAAAAGCGCAGCGGCACAAGGTTTGGGATGTGATTGAAAAGGCCGCGAACGAGAAAACGCCTGTGACCGGGACCGTTTTAGGTCGCGTCAAGGGCGGCGTGACCGTCGACGTGGGTATCAAGGCATTTCTGCCCGGCTCGCAGCTGGAGATTCGCCCGGTCCGCAACCTGGACGCCTATATTGGGACGCAGATCCAGGTCCGCATCATCAAGCTGAATAAGAAGCGCGGCAACGTGGTGGTTTCCCGCAAGGAACTGCTCGAAGAAGAGCAGACTGTCAAGCGCGGCGAAACGCTCGAGCACCTGGAAGAAGGCTCGATCCTGACCGGCGTGGTCAAGAACCTGACCGACTACGGCGCGTTCGTCGACATGGGCGGCCTGGACGGCCTGCTGCACATCACCGACATGAGCTGGGGGCGCCTGACCCATCCGCGCGACCTGGTCAACGTCGCCGATGAAATCCAGGTCAAGGTGCTGAAGTTCGACAAGGACAAGCAGCGGGTTTCGCTCGGCTTCAAGCAGCTGACCCCGGACCCCTGGCTTGATGCGGTCGAGCGCTATCCTGTGGGCGCGCGCGTTCGCGGGCGGGTACTTTCGGTGACTGACTACGGCGCCTTTGTGGAGCTCGAGCAGGGCATCGAAGGCCTGGTCCACGTGTCCGAGATGACCTGGTCCAAGCGCATGAAGCACCCGTCGAAGATGATCCACCCCGGCGACGAGGTCGACACCATCGTCCTGAGCGTGAACCCGAACGACCGCCGCATCTCGCTCGGCATGAAGCAGCTGCAGGAGAACCCGTGGGAGAACCTGTCGGATCGTTACCCGGCCGGCACGGTGGTCGAGGGGCGCGTCCGCAACCTCACCGACTTCGGTGCCTTTATCGAAATCGAGGACGGCATTGACGGCCTGGTCCATGTGTCAAACATGAGCTGGACGAAGCGCATCAAGCACCCGTCGGAGGTCCTGAAGAAGGGCGAAAAGCTGCGCGCCG
>CAXTVG010000154.1:0-2302 GCA_964247505.1 uncultured Acidobacteriaceae bacterium | reverse complement strand
AAGCGCATCAAGCACCCGTCGGAGGTCCTGAAGAAGGGCGAAAAGCTGCGCGCCGTGGTTCTGGGCGTGGAGCCCGAAAACCGGCGGCTGTCGCTCGGCATCAAGCAGCTGGAGCCGGATGTTTGGGAGAAGTTCTTCGACCAGCACCGGGTGGGCGATGTGGTCCACGGTAAAGTGCTGCGGACCGCGCAGTTCGGCGCATTTGTTGAGATCACGGACGGCGTGGAAGGCCTGTGCCACGTTTCCGAGGCGACCGATTCCGTCGGCAGCCCGGTGAACCTGGAAGCCGGCCAGGAGCACGAGTTCAAGATCATCAAGATGAGCCCGGACGAGAAAAAGGTCGGCCTGAGCCTTCGCGCTGTCGGCGAAGAAGGCAGCCGCGCGGATGTGGAAGCCTACAAGCCTCCCGTTTCGAGCTCGACCACAACCCTGGGCGACCTGATGAACTGGAAACGTCAGTAAGAGATGCAAGCAGAAACGCCACTCCTCGCGGGTGGCGTTTTCTGCTATAGCCGGCTACTTGCCGATGCGGAAATCGTGGGTGACCACGGTCTTGGTGTCAAACGAGCTGACCAGCCTGTTCTTACTTTTCTGGCCCTTATACTCGGCCCAAATCGAGTAATCGGTGTCCATGGGAAGCTGGCCGAATCGGTAGCTCCCGTCTGCGGTCGCGACGTAGGTCTTGATGATGTTGGTCTTTTGGTCCTGGAGATAGATGATACTGCCCGGAAGCGGCGCGCCTCCTGTGTCCAGAACCTTGCCCTCAATAGTTCGGGCCGCGGTTTGCGCCTCCGCGGCAGGCGCGGTCGGCATAAGCGCCGCAAAGGGGACCCCGAGCGCCGCCCACAGCGCGGCACTCCCGGCATTCCGGCGCACTGATCGTAGCCTCACTCTTCCTCATCTCCAGCCACCTGCGGCTCGTCTTCGTCGATCTCCTCATCGACACGCGCCAGCTCAAGCGGCTCGGTGGCAACGATTTCGAACTCAGTGCCGCACTCGTCGCAGGTAATCGAGTCGCCTTCTTCTACGTCGTCGGTGTCGATGTCCAGCGCGTTGTCACATTCCGGGCAAAGCATGGAAGTTCCTCCGAAATCCAAATTGGGGTGTAAGGTTGTGAACAACAGTGCATACGCTCTGTTGCCCGCTACGGATGATGCTTGCCTTGTTGAAGCGTCGATCTCCTGCGTAGAGATGCAGAAGCCATGGGAGGGGAATCGTTCAAAGATGGAGAAAAGTTTGAGATCTATTCGCTGGGGCTTGGGTTTTCTGGTGCTGGCGGCCGTTTCCGCGCATGCCTCCTCTGACGGTGCAAAACGCGATCTGGATGCCACGGGCCTGGCGCTAGCGGCGCAGCCTGCCGATTTGCGGATCGCAGGCGCCCTGAAAACGATCTCGCCCGAACAGGTCCAGCATGACATCAGCACTCTGGTTGCGTTTCGGAACCGGTCGACACTCTCAAGCATGACCCCCAACCTGCCGGCCGGGACTGGCGTGACCGCGGCTGCGGACTGGCTATTCGCCCAGTACACGGCCATGTCGAAGGAGTGCGGCGGCTGCCTGGAAGTGAAGCGAGATACTTTCGTACAGCAGCCCGGGACGGACAATTATGGCAAGCGCATCCCGAGGCCGACCACGATCACCAATGTTTATGCGGTGCTGAAGGGGACCGATCCGGCGCAGGCGAACCGGACTGTGCTGGTGACCGGCCACTACGATTCGCGCAACTCAACCAATGAAAACACGACCGACGAGGCTCCGGGCGCGAACGACGATGCGTCCGGCACGGCGGTTTCGCTCGAGTGTGCCCGCGCGCTCTCAAAACTGCACTTCCCGGCGACGATCATTTTTGCCACGGTGGCCGGAGAAGAGCAGGGCCTGGACGGCAGCCGGCACTTGGCGGAGCTGCTCAAAAGCGAAAACGTGGGTCTGGAAGCGGCTCTAAACAACGACATCGTGGGCGGCAATACGACCCCCGGCGATACGCTGCAGGATAAGAATGCGGTCAGGGTATATTCGGAGGGGATTTCCGCAACTGCAACACCGGACGAGGTGAAGCAGACATTGGCGCTCGGTTATGAGAGTGATTCGCCCTCGCGCGAGGTGGCGCGCGCGATCACAGGCGTGGATGCAACCTATTTCGGGCATGGTGCCGCGCCGGTTTCGGGGGTTGGCGGCGCGATCGGCTATTTTCATCCCGTGATGGAGCTGCGGCGCGACCGGTTCCTGCGTGGCGGCGACCATTCCTCGTTTAACGGGGCCGGGTTCGCGGCGGTGCGCTTTACGGAGTGGCGCGAGGATTTCA
>CAXTVG010000153.1:0-5498 GCA_964247505.1 uncultured Acidobacteriaceae bacterium | reverse complement strand
ACCCATGGCGCGCTGAACGAGCTTGCTCCCGGCGCTGGGGAACCGCAGGGATGGCTTCACGTCTATCTCGGCAAGCAGGCTTCCGAGCTCGGCTCCCAACTCCCGAATGTTTCCTGGCCTTTTACCGCTGGTTACTGGAACGGCCTGGAGCAGCTGTGCGGCGATCGGCACATGATGTGGAACGCCCGCATGCTCGCAGCCACGGGCGAGGCACGGTTTACCGACGTGATCCAGCGCGCGCTGTACAACGGCATCAACAGCGGCATGTCGCTCGACGGCAGGATATATTGTTACCGCAACCCGCTCGCGTTTGAGCCGGAGACCGGAGACGTGATCCGCAATCCGTAGTACGACACCACCTGCTGCCCGCCCAACCTCGAACGCACCTTTGCCTCGCTCCCGGCGTACTTCTATTCCACCAGCAAAGAGGGAATGTACGTCCATCTGTACGACGCTTCCACGCTGGACTGGCATCTTGAGGACGGAACTGGCCTGAAGATCAGGCAGGAAACCGAATATCCCTGGGAAGGTGCGGTCAAGCTTACCGTTTCTCCGGCAACCGCGAAAGAATTTACCGTATTTCTGCGCAATCCGGGCTGGTCACAAAAGACTGTGGTGCGGGTCAACGGGCAGCCCATGGACAGCGGGCAGCCGGGCCACTACCTCCCGCTCCGCCGCGAGTGGAAGCCGGGCGACACAATCGATGTCGTTTTCGATATGGCGCCGCAGATGATCCACGCCAACCCTGCCGTCAGGGAAGATGTGGGCAAGCTCGCCTTCCAACGTGGAGCTGTTGTTTTCTGCATGGAAGGGCTGGACCGGAAGGTGCGGACTACGCAGGTGAACCTGAGCGGCTACGCGGCCCACCCGACGGGCGAAACCACGGCCCGCTATGACCCCGCGTTGCTGGACGGCGTTGTGGTGCTGGAGCACACGGGCATGCTGCCGGCCGCCGCGGAGGGCGAAGCGCTGTAAGGGCCGGCATCGCAGCCGCAAGCGGTGCAGCCGACCACGCTTACCCTGATCCCGTACTATGCCTGGGCTAACCGGCAAAGTTCGTCCATGCAGGTTTGGGTACCCTATCGAGAGGCTTGAAGGAGATGTTATGCCCAAGCCTCAAAGCGTTCCACAAATGGTTGTTTGTGAAGCCGAAGCTAAAGAAGTCGCCCTGCCCCAGAACATATCTACGCCCATACCCTTGTCTGTTGATGTGGATTCGTTCGCTTTCAGAAGGACCTTCTCCAAATCTGTTTTTTAGCGCAAAGCGAAACCTGCATGCAAAACAAAAACTCCCGCCGGACGCGAATCAATCGCGGCCGGCGGGAGCCCTGTACCGCCGCTACTTCACCTCCAACCCAGGCAGCACGCCGGTTCCTTCTGCCTGCACCGCATCGAGCGCATTCGGATCCAACCCCAACCCAAACAGGATCGTAGGGGCTACCTGCGAGGTCGTCACCGGTGCCGAAACCGTCCGCGGCTTCAAAGAAGGATTAGCCACCAGCAGGACGACATTCGTGTCGTCGTGCCCAAACCCGCCATGCTCCGACAGCTTCGCCTTGCTGTTCGAGTAAGTTACCCCCACATTCGGCGTGACGATGATATCCGGAGTCCGCGGGTCCTGCCCCGGCTTCAGCCCCGGCGCGTTGTAGTTCAGCGCCAGCGAAGGTCCGTAGAAGATCTGCCCCAGTCCAATGGCCGCCGCGTTCTGCTCCAAAGTGGAAACAGCCGACGCCACATTCGACCCGTTCTTCAGCCACAGCAGTGAAATATCGTCCTCCGTCGACCCAATGCCCGTCGGGTTCGCCGGCGACTCCGAGTACGGCAGCTCGCCCGCCAGCAGCCCAGCCGGCGTGACTGTTCCGTTCCGCTTATATAGGTTCGGGTCCACCGGCGACTGCCCATGCTTCGCCGTTACTACTATCACCGTATCTTCAAACTCGCCCGTGTCTTTCAGCGCATTTACCATGTCGCCGATCGCTGCATCCACATACTCCACTTCGCTCAGCAGCGAAGCCGAAGGCACGCCCGCGGCGTTCGTGTACCCGCCCTTGGTGTCGCCCTCAATCAACTTTTGCCCCACGCTGACCGCCTGAAAATTCATCCCAAACAGCACGGGGACCGCCGCTGCAGGAGCGCCCAGGTGGTTTTTCCCATGGATTTCGTTCACAATCGCATTCACTTTCAGCTGGTCATAGCACTGGATGTTCTCGAAGCTGTTGGTCCAGGCCGTCAGGTCCGCCCCCGTATCGCGAACCGCCGCACACGAGTCCCCGACCGACGTCTGCACTCCAGGCAGCGCCACCACATTTGAGTTGATCTCCGGCGCGTAATAGTCGCTCACGTTGGCCCCGCCCGGGCCCCCGATCGACGAGTATGCCGGATGCTTATCCGCCCAGGCGGTATAACCGCCGGCCTTGTGAATGACCCCAAATACAGTGTTCACCCGCACGAAGTTCCACGGCTGCACCGGCGCGCACCCCTGGGCCGGGTCCCGCGGCAGCTTCCGCTGGTCGATCGAAGCAATGCCGCCATCCGTCAGCGAAGCCCCCGGCGCCCCGCCGTTGAGCTTCGTCTTGTCCAGGTCGACGCCCTCCTCATACTCGGTCGTTGTCCCCGTCGGCACTCCAAACGCCGTGCAAGGGCCGCCCGCCACGCCATTGCCGGTCGTGATCGTCGGCGCATCCAGCGACCGGTCATACGCCACGTCGTAGTAAATCCCCATCGTCTTCGGCGTCGCTCCCGTCACCAGCGCCATCAGCCCCGGAAACGAGTCCGAAGGCTTTGAAGTCGACGCTCCCACATAGTTGACCCCCGCCGCGCCCAGCGCCGCCAGGTTCGGGCAGTACGGCGCCCCGCCATTCACACCCTTAACGCCATGCGCGCAGTTCAAAAAATCCACCGCGTGCATCCCATCCACGCTCAACAGCAGAACATGCTTCACCGGTCCCGGTAGCCCTGCCGGAGCCGACTGCGCCATTCCCTGAACTCCACCCGCCAGCGACATAGCCGCCGCGGCGCTCGCCACTCTTACCAAACTACGCGTCATAACCTACCCCCGCCGTCCTTGATAGCAGCCCCCCTCCGCAGAAGTGTTAACCGGACATAAAATCTAAAGCCGCGCACCCCATCTGCCATAAGGGGCGAGTTGTTTTCATCAAGCATTCATAAGTTTGAACAAGCGTTCATCGCTTCCATGCCCCTTAAGGGGCTTTCAACGGTCTCAGCTGCTGATCCTGGAGTTTGGCCGGAGTAAAGCTGAACCGATAAGTCGGTTGATTGGATTCTGCAGATAAGCTCATACGAGATGCTGGAAGCGAACGCCATGATTTTCGGGGCGCCGCTCAGATCCTTCGTGTAAGTGCCGGCTGCAACAACTGGCCCGCAAGCAGCCCCGGCCCCGCGATCCGCTCCACGCTCCCCGGCGCTTCCCGCAGTAGATCCTCAACCGTCCGCCCTAACACCGGATGCACCACCCCCGGCGCAAACTCCGCCAGTGGTGCCAGCACAAACCGCCGCCGGTGCATTTCCGGATGCGGCACCCGCAGCCCCGGCTCGTCCACGACGCACTCCGGCCCCAGCAGCAGCAGGTCCAGGTCCAAGGTCCGGGGCCCCTTGTCGACTCCACGCACCCGTCCAAACCGCCGTTCTATCTCGTGCAAGCCGAGCAGCAACTCACGCGGCTCAAGCGAAGTCCGCACCCGCACCGCCCCATTTACAAACGCAGGCTGGTCCAGCACCGGCCCTACCGGCGCCGTGCGCCAGAGACCCGAGCCCGTTTCCAAGCTGCCTAACTTGCCCAAGGCCCGCACCGCAGCCCGCAGCGTTGCCTCCGGAGGGGCCCCCCCTGGACCCGGTAGGTTCGATCCCAAT
Organism: uncultured Acidobacteriaceae bacterium; assembly: GCA_964247505.1. GTDB lineage: Bacteria > Acidobacteriota > Terriglobia > Terriglobales > Acidobacteriaceae > EB88. The sequence goes on along the minus strand of CAXTVG010000153.1, from coordinate 1,628 downwards.
CCGATATATGCCTCGCGCGCATCCATACATAGAAGTGTAAGTTCGGGAACCGCCCGGCCTACACCGGAGCTCACCGAAAGAAGCACCGCCATGGAGTTCGCTATCCCATGAAGCTCAAGCTTCGCTTCCCCAGCTACTAGCCTACGTATTCGCCGGCTAGGAGAGACTCGCTTCTGTGGATGACTTATCGCGCAGCCTAGGGAACCGAAACAGGTGTAGCCTAGGTGCGTGATGCCAAGCTCCCCGGCAACCCTCACCCTCGCCCTGGCCGCTGCCTGCGCCGGCTCGTGCGCTGCGCAGATCGCACCCCGCCCGGTGCCCCCCTCCGACACCACCGTGCCGGTCGGCGCGCGCCTGGAGATACAAGTGATCGGCCAGGGCGTTCAGCTTTACGGCTGCGCCCTCAAGGGGGCCAACCACGTCTGGACCTTTCAGTCCCCGGATGCCAAGCTGCTCGATCCCTCGACCCACGCCATTCTGGGCCTGCACAGCGCCGGACCCACGTGGGTCTGGAATGACGGCAGCGCCGTTTCCGGCACGGTGCTTCGCACACAAGCTTCCACGGAGGCGGATAGCGCCCCCTGGCTGCTGCTCCGCGCCAAGCCGCTCGGCACAAAGCAGGGGAAGCTTACCCCCATCGTTTTTGTGCGGCGGTCGGAGACCCATGGCGGCCTCGCTCCCCCCGCGCATGACTGCAATGTCGCTCATGAGAACAAAGTCACCGCGGTCCCCTACTCCGCGCTGTACACCTTCTATAGCGTCGGCAGTACCGGTCCAGACTTCCACTGACCGGCGCCGCCCGCCTCTGGTAAGCGCCCACCCTCAGTACTCAATCCCTCTCTGCGCTACCACGCCCTTGGTGTACGCGTGCTTCCGCTCCGCCATCTCCGTGACCGTGTCCGCCGCCTCCACCAGCCGCGGGTGCGCGTTCCTGCCGGTCAGGATCACGTGCAGCAGCGGCGGGCGGGCTTCCAGCGCAGCGGCGATTTCCTCCGGATCGAGCAGCCCATAGCCCACCGCGTACAGGATCTCGTCCAGGATCACCATGTCCCACTCGCCCGACTCCATCGCCCGCACGGCCTCGGCCCAGCACTCGCGAATCAGCCGCACATCTTCCGGGTCGGTTTCCGCGCCGCCGACCTTGATAAACCCGCGCCCCATCGGCCGAATCACGAAGTTCTCGCTCAGCGCCGCGGCCGCATCCAGCTCCCCGTAGTTCCACGAGCCCTTGATGAACTGCAGCATCAGCACCCGCATCCCGTTGCCCGCCGCCCGAAACCCCGAGCCCAGCGCCGCCGTTGTCTTGCCCTTGCCCGCGCCCGTAAACACGAGCACCAATCCCCGCCGCTCACCCGCTATCGCATCCATACCCACGAGCGTACATCCCGCGAACCGGCGCGCACATCCAGCCGGGTATGAGCAAACACAATAGGTCCGCGACTAAAGGCCTGCTCGCGGGCGCTGCCGGCGGCCTCCTCGGCACCCTCGCACTCGATGCCTTTCAAAAGCTTTCGCTCGTTGCCACCCGCAAAGCGGAAGACGCGCAAGCCGGCGAGCACACCTATACCCGGCAACAGGAAGAGCAGATCCACAACTACGAGCAAGCGCACGTGGGTACAGTTGAGGAG
>CAXTVG010000152.1:0-5504 GCA_964247505.1 uncultured Acidobacteriaceae bacterium | reverse complement strand
TGCTGCCGAAACCTTCTTTCAAGGTACAGTGACGATTTAAGCCGATCGCAGATGAACGCTTTTCAGTGCCGGTTGACCGCCGCGCGGATGTGCTGCGCGGCTTACATGGTTATAGAGTGGTTCACTCACTATTTAACGCTTATCATTGGGGTCGCGAGGAGAGAATCGAGCTCTTGTTCTTCGCAGGTTTCCACGCCTTTGCTCCGAAAAGCACCGGCAGACCATTGGCAGAACATTTCGAGGTCTGGTATTTCGCTTCGCCCGGGCATGTCTTCAAGATCAGCAAATACGCCCTGCATGTAGTCCAAATCGTCTTCAGTCATTCCCTGCTCCCAGTTGGGGATTCTGCGGATACAGATCTGGTTGGAGCCGAAGGCGCGAAAGACGACAGCGATGATGCGCCCTGATGCACTCAGGCCAGTGGCGCAGTAATACAGCAGAACATACTCGACCGTCATCGTGCTGACACACCTCACGCTACGCTTGGGGGGGAGCTAGACCGACCTCTCCGCTAAACGTGCAATATTTACCTCTTTAGTGTCGCACACTGAGGAGGTGATGGGAAGAGGTCAGGAATTGGTGTTCTAGAATCCTCTCCCCCACAGGGCAAGTGATCAGCCTTGACGCGACTGGAGCATCAGCACTGCTTTTGCATTCCAAACGTCTCTCGCCAGATGCAGGGCACCGCGTCGAGGGCGTTGCGGACGCTGCACATTGATAGGGCGGCTTTTAGCACAACGCTGCTGTTGAGCTGAGCGGCCAAAGAGCATTTCGCTGTAGCCCTTTTAGAAGAAAACACCGCGCCCACACAGCTCTCTTCGCGCCTACGAAACTATCCTTTTAATTCGCTGCGCTCATATCATCGCCGAACTTAGGCGCCAAAAACAGTTTCTTTCCCACCTCCACCTCTGCCCGCATCCAGTTCGGGAAAGGCTTCCTCGACGATTCACCAAATGCCTCAATCAGCTCCGGCACCCGCGCTCGCCGCCCAAGCAGCTTCTCTACCAACTGCTCCATCTCCGAGATTGTCCCTCCGTACCACTCCGGAGGCACCCCTTCCGCAATCTGCCACACCGCCTGTGGATCCAGCTTTTCCAGCCGGCTCATCCACGGCTCAAAGCTCTCCCATCCCGTCACCCCGGCATACACTAGGTTCCGCGCATACACCCCGCGCAAAGGATTGTCCTTGAGCGCCCAATCTCCCGCGTTAAAACAATATCCCTGATCGATAAACGTCGCCTCGTACCTTCTCTGCCGCGACTGCTTGTGAAACACGGCCTGCCGCCCATCCGCATTCGCCACCCACTTATCCAGTACCAGCATCCCCACGAACTCAGTAAGATTTTCCACCTCCATCAATCGCGCCTCCGGCAGATAATCCACCGTCTGCCCCGGCATCAGTCCCCCCACCAGCCGCGACCCAAACTGCCGCCCAGCCCGACAAGCCTCCACTACCCCGCCTGGCTTCTCTATCGTCAACTCATTTGTCCGGCTCACCAGCGAATCAGAGACCTCCACCACAGCGCAGTGCGGTACCGTGAGCCCAAGCGATCCTGCCAGCGTTGTCGCCAGCAGCTCTGCCGCCAGCACCCGCAAATTTTGTCCGTTATTCTGGAACTTCACCACATACGCGTGCCCGTCCGAGCCCAGCATGAGGTGACTCTGCGCCCCGCCCCGCATTTTCCTGATTTGCTGCAGCGCCGTCACCGCCAACCCGTTCCTCTTTCTAAACGACCTACTCCGCGAAACTTCCCGAAGGTGACTACGCTGATGAACTGAGCGTCCTTGTCGATTTGGATTTGCAGCCAAGTGGCGACTCTTACTTCGGGGACAAGCCGCAGCATTTCTGACGAAATGCTCGTCTCATGAATAAAAACGCTCGTGCCGAATTGAAAGGACGGCTGACGTCTGGTATGGGGGGCCACTCGAATCGGAGCTCCAAAATGCCTATTCAGCAAAACTTAAAATCCGCCCCTATTCTCGCAGATCAGTCACCCAGAAAGCGCCCTCGTCATTACGTTTGTACCCCTCCCGTCCGCTCCGCCATGCTTCAGCATGTGTGCACGCTACTACCGGCGTTTGGACAAACAGCACTTGCCAAACATTTCGCCGCCTCAACGGGGCTGCGCCGTGCGTCTATCAGACCGCCTGCGCCGCCAAGACCTTGTACCGTAAAGGGAAGCTGAGCACTCGGCAGATTGCTGACCGGCTCCGCATTTAGAAGAGCACCCTGTACACCTACTTGCGTCACTGCGGAATGCCGATCGGCTCGCACTAGAGCCTGTTATGGCCTTTGAACCTGGTTAGGAGCTTTGCTGGAGGAGTTTGGGTGTCCGGCACTGCACGCCCTAGCAGAACGGCGCGGCTTCGATTGGAACGGTGTCTTCTGGCAGCGCATACCCGCGCCAAGCATGGGTGGAACGTTTTGTCAGATTGAGCCATATGCTGCTGGCGCTCTTTCAGCTCTTCTGGTCATGTTGTTTTCCTCATGCATAGATCCAGGCATCAGTGGCGAGCGGATGACAGTACTCGAGTCTTGGCAGACTATGGGGGCAGTAATGGAAAGGTAATGAACTGCCTTGCGCCGAAAAAGCAGCGGAGTTCATTTCGATTCATCATCGGTCAGGATGTCGAGTAGGAAATGCTTGCTGCCGCTGCTACATCTTCAGCCATTCAGCAAATCCCGGAATGCTCATCGACCCTGCGTCCGGCTGCCCGGTCATACGGCCCTAAGAGTGAACCCATCGTCAGAGAGTGACGACTCCTTACCTCCCGTCGTCTCCCGAGTTGCGAAGACGCGCTGAAAGGGCCCCCGGCGCAGCGCATCAAGAACTCCAGAACTCGCATGCGCTTAAGGGTCGCCGTGGTGCGCCACAGCTCTCGGCTGCTGCAGAGCGTGGGAGCACGAGCGATCGTACTCGCCGTCTGGAGTACCGAGAGCGATCAGTGTTCGATCTCCTCGAGTTTAGGAATCAGCAGCATAGCTACGTTCTCGGACTTTAAAAAGGTTTCGCAGTGGACCGGAAATAGTTCGGCTAGGCTCTGGGTGCCAAAGAGCGTAGCTCCAAGTTGCCAGGCAGAGGAGATACAGGGGTTTAAGTGCCTGTTGAAATACTGTCCAGGAGCTCGCGTCTCCGTCGAGAAGCGCGAAATCGCCGACCGTGCTGCTGGCATAAAAAAGCATCAAGCCGTAGCCGATTGCTTGGGCGTGGATGCGAATGCGCAACCCAAAGAGCCAAGTGATGCAAGCGAACTGACCAGCCATGACGAATGTCAGCAGCGAGGACAGAAAGCTGAACTGTGTGGCAAAACGAACGAGGGGATTAGAAATCGAGTGACCGCCGAAAAAAAGCCAAGCACAAGCAATTAAGACGGTCAGGCCTAATCCTAGGGCGCGCAACCTGCGAGTATCCTGCCAGCGCACATACAGAGCAGTTGCACGTCCAAGTTCAAGCAGTACTCCGACGCGGATCAGCGTCGCAACAAGTTCACCAGTCCAGTACACGTTGAAGTAGATTCGAGGCCGAGCATACGCGTATATCATTGTGAGTACACAGCTTTGCACTAGATATTGCGCAATCAGGGCAGTAAACCACGGAAAGGTCGAATATCGCCCTTTAACGATTAAAATCGCCAGCAGAAAGATCTGCATTGAAAAGCCGAGCAGCAAGCAGATCAACTCCCAACGATTCAGCCATGTAGCGGAGTGCATCTTTAATCTCCATCGTCTCTATCTGGTGGCAGCGTCGGCACACGGTCAATTGGACCGCAATCGGGCATTGAGCCGGGATTTGGAATTGGGGAGACCGTCGGGATGGTTGCGGGCGACAGACTGCCGGGGTCAAGTGATTGCGCTACAGCAAGTCCGCCGTAACTCAGCAAAAAGACTGAGAGGCCGCTAAGGGATAACCGTTTTTTCATGGAGTCGCTCCTGCACAGAGACTTCGGGAGTACCAGATCAGCATAGGATAGAGCGGCGCATTGCGCCAATCGCAATACGTGCGCTTACGTTACCCCCGTAACAGCGTTCTTCCCATTTCGGCACTGGCGAGGAATACACGATCTGGCGTACGAAGCTGTTAAGCCTTTTCCGAGAGGGTTTTGGCCTTTTTGGGACAGTGCTTTTCGCCAACCGTCCTCCATGTTTGGGCCGATGTGTAACCGAGTATCAGATCGATCTGTGTGGAATTACCCGCAGTGTTGCGGTAAACCTTAATGCGGGTCCGACGCAGATCGTGCACGTCGAAGCATTTGATGCCGCCCTACTGCGCCAACTGCTCCACAATCGGAATACACGTTCAGTCGCCGAAGCTCTCCTGAGTATGCTTGCTGCACTGCACATACACCAGTTCTTACCCTTTCCCGGTTCTCTTCAGGAGCGAAACTGCCGGAGTGACTAAGGTTCCCCGCGGAATCGTGGAGGCGATTTGCTGTCGCAATGGGCCCTGGTACCTCCGTAATCTTCACCGAAGACCTTTGCGCTTCTAGCCTTAATGGATGGAAACACAGCAGGAAGCAGCGGCACGGAGCGTACGCCAAGTTCGTAGACGACTCAGGGCACAAATGGCAATGGCTGCCGAAGAACGCTTGTGCCATAGATGTGGAAAAGTCCACGCCGGTCCCTTCGCCGTCTGCAATTCCTGCCGAACGACATCGGAGCTTAATCGCGAGCGCAAGCTCGCTGAGGGTCTTTGCGGTAATTGCGGGAAAACTAAATTGCCGAATGTAGGAGTGTATTGCAGCAATTGCATCAAAGTGCGAGTCGCGTCAAACTATCGGAGGCGCAAGACGAACGCAGTCTCAGGCTTATGTCCATGTGGTAAATCTATTGTAGATTCATCTTACTTGACCTGCGATGTTTGCAGGAAGAACGCTCAGCGCTGGCGCGCAAACCGCCGGAAACGTGTAGAACTCCCCTAGCGAAAATGTGCTCCATCGCTTGCGTTGGCCCCTTGAAGGCACTCAAGAACCGGAGTATCACGTACGTTAAGGGCGTCAGAAGGCGGCTGAAGATTTCCGGAGGGGTCTGAAGCCGCCTGATGCGACGCGCTTGTTGGTATGCCAGGTGTAGTCTCCGGTAAGGTTGATGTTTTTCCCCGCCGAGCGGAGAGGCGTGCTGGAGCTGAGTCGGGTCCAGAGTTTACGATTTTGGCCAGCTGCTCCGCGGCGCGTTCGAGGTAGACGGTGTTCCAGAGCGTGACGGCGGCCGACCAGGTTGAGTCTGCTGGCTCAATGGCGCTGGTTTTCAAAGGAGCGGTCGCGGACTTCCCCGAGCCGGTTGAAAAATATGGCGCGCCCAGCGAGTTTCACGCCTCGCCGTTGTTGGGTCCGGCCGAGACCCGCCGTTGCAGGGCAGGGTTGTCAATCCACTCCAGCATGAACAGGGTTCTTTCCACTCTGCCGACTTCCCGCAGGGCGACCGCGAGCGAGTTCTGGCGCGGATAAGACCCGAGCTTGCGCAGGATCAGCGAAGCGGTGACGGTGCCTTGCTGGATGGACTCGGC
>CAXTVG010000151.1:0-5535 GCA_964247505.1 uncultured Acidobacteriaceae bacterium | reverse complement strand
AAGTACGCGCCGCCCATGAACAGCGTGACGGTGGCCAGCATAAACGGCCAAACGTACCGTTTCTCGTGCTTGTAAAGCCCGGGCGAGATAAACAGCCACACCTGGTAGAGCACATACGGGGCCGCGAGGATCGCGCCGGCCATGAAGGAAAGCTTGACGTACAGGTTGAAACCGTCGATCGGGTTGTGGTAAACGAGCCGCGTGTCCAGGTGATGGCGCTGGAGCGCGACCGTAATGGGCTGCTGCATGAACACGAAAATGCGTTCATGGAAGCCATACGCGACAAAAAAGGCCAGAACCAGAGCCGTAATCACGTGAATAAAGCGCTTGCGGAGCTCGTTCAGGTGCTCCATCAGGCTCATACCGGGCAGCTCGGCACGATCGCTCACGGCGGTCCTCGCGCGGTCCAGAGCGTCTGTGGCGCCAAACAGGTCAGCCATGGTGGACAGGAGCCTCTTCGCTTTCGGGCGCGGGTCCGGCGCCATTCGTGTGCGGTGCTGTCCGGATTGGGGGTGTTACCGCGGTCGTGGAAGTTTGGTCCCCGGGCGAGCTTTCCATCGGCGGGATCACGTCCACCCGCAGGAGGGGGTGATCCTCGACCGGGTGCTCTTCGCCCGTAGTGGCTGACACGGCGTACGGGACCGCTTCGCCGGCCGTGTCGGGAGCAGACGGCAGGATGCTGTTTTCTTCGGCCACAGGAGCGGCGAGGGCGGCCCGCTCGGTTTCCTGCTTTTTTTGCTGCTCCTGCTGCTCGGACACCCGCATTTCTTCGTTGAACTGGTATTTGAAGTCGTTGGAGGCCTTGCGAAACTCCGCCATCAGCTTGCCCAACTGCTGGGCCAGCTCGCCGGTGCGCTTGGGCCCCAGCAGCACCAGCGCCAGAATAAAGATAAAAATAGGGTCGGCCAGGTGCATCGCCCTCTGATGATACCCGATGCTTCCACGCTCTCACCCGCCGGTAACGCGTTTCGCCGAATGCTGTCCCACTCTGGGCCGCCGCGTGTATTAAACTTCCCGTAACAGGAATAGCCCCGCGCACCTCCCTGCATCTCCGCGCCAAGGGCCGCATCTGTTCATACGAGGCTGCAACATCCCCGTGGTTTGGAACTTTGCGAAGCCACTGCAGCCGCGCAGTACATGCTTTCAACATCCCCGTTCGCCCTCGCCAAGAGAGGCGGACTGAAGGCGGAACACCGACGTGAGCGTACTGGCTGAAGAAGTCATTGACCTCGCCCCTGCTCGCAGTGAAACAGCAGAGGCATGCTCGCTTGAAAACTACCTCGTCCTGCCCGACCACACCATGGACGAACGCATTGCCCAGGCCCGCGCCAAACTCGGCGTAAATGCGGTTCTGCTTGGGCATCACTACCAGCGCGACGAGGTGATCCGCTTCGCCGACTTTACCGGCGACAGTTATAAGCTCTCGAAAATAGCCGCTGAAACCGCGGCGAAATACCTGGTTTTCTGCGGCGTCCATTTCATGGCGGAAAGCGCCGACGTGCTCGGCCGGCCCGACCAGCAGGTTATTCTGCCCGACCTGAACGCCGGCTGCTCCATGGCCGATATGGCGGAAATCGGCCAGGTGGAAGACTGCTGGGACGCCCTGATGGCTTCGGGCCTCCAGCCCGGGGGCGCTGCACCCACGCCCGGCTCCGTCCTGCCGCTCACCTATATGAACTCGACCGCGGCGATCAAGGCGTTTTGCGGCGAGCGGGGCGGGCTGGTCTGCACTTCGTCAAACGCTCGCAAAGCGTTTGAATGGGCTTTTGCGCGGGCCGAGAAGATTCTGTTCCTGCCCGACCAGCACCTGGGCCGCAACACCGCCTTCGCCATGGGCATTCCGCTCTCGGAAATGGTGGTCTATGACCCGTACCAAATCAACGGGGGCCTCACCCCGGCCCGGCTCCGCGCGGCCAAGGTCATCCTGTGGAAAGGCCACTGCTCCGTCCACCAGCGCTTTCTGCCGGACCACGTCGACCAGGTCCGGGCCAAATACCCCGGTGTTCAGGTCATCGCGCACCCGGAGTGCCGCTGGGAGGTCTGCCAGAAGGCCGACGCCCTGGGCTCGACCGAGCGCATCATCCAGTTTGTGGAGCAGCAGCCCGCCGGCGCGACGGTTGCAATCGGGACGGAGATCCACCTGGTCAACCGGCTCGCCCGGCGCTTCGCCCCCGAGGGCAAGAAGGTCATTACCCTCGACGATACCGGCTGCCTGTGTACCACCATGTTCCGCATCAGCCCGCAGCACCTGTGCTGGGTGCTTGAAAACCTGGTGGAAGGCCGCGTGGTGAACCGGATTGCCGTGCGCGAGGACGTAAAATACTGGGCCAAGGCAGCGCTGGACCGAATGCTGGAGATTAAGGGCTGAAGCCGTTTTCCTCAGGGGTGCGGTTCCAAAAGCGGTGGTGAGCCGCCGCTCACGAGAACCCAGGTCTCAAACGCGAGACCTGGGGTATCCGTGTTGATTGTTTGGAAGATGCTTAGAGGATGCGAAAAGGAGAAGGTGCCTGCCGGGCTTCGAAACCGGAGGGCGCTCCTTTCCGCAGCCGTTTCCAGGCCTTGCCAACACGGTCCGAGGCCAAAAAAATCTGGCCGGCTGTCAGCGAGCCCACCACGCGGTGATGGCCTACCGCGGCCAGGGCCATGGAAGCAATGCACCCGCACTGCGCGCAGTCAGGATCCCCGCCGAACTGGCAGGGGGTAATCCGGGTCGTCAGATCCGCGGAAACCGTCTCAGTGGTCCGCGCAAAAATGCACTCGTCCGGACTTTTCGGCGGATTGGCGATCTCCTCAATCAAGCTTTCGGGCATGTCGAGCACTGGGTAGAGCAGCCGCAGGTCCTTCAGCTCCGCGATCACGGCGGCGCGCTGCGAGGCGGTCAGGATTTCCGGGTCCGTGGCGCCGCGCTGCGGGGTAAACAGACTGAACCAGATTTTCGCGATTTCCGGCTGCCCGCTCCAAAAGCGCAGAAATTCTTCCAGGTAGCCCGGCCGGTCGGCGATTTGCGAGGTGATGGTGCAGTGGATCGTGACGCGCGCGCCCTTGATGTTTTTAAGGATGCGCTCATAGGTGGCCGGCTTTCTGCGCGCGTCGTGCTCCGGCTGCAGGCCGTCGATCGAGACCACCACGTTGAGCTTTTTGAATCTGGACCATGCGGCCGGGATAACCCGAAAAGCGCTGGTCACGACCTGGGTGTGGATGCCCCGGCGCTCAATTTCCGGCAGCAACAGTTCCAGCTCCCGGTAGCGCACCAGGGGATCGCCGCCCACCAGAGAAACGTGAAGCGGTTTGAGCTCGTCGAGCAGGGCGAGCACGCGCGAGACAAGCGCCTCGCCCTTGAAGTCCGACAGCTCGCGCAGTTGCACTTCGCTGCCCAGGTGCGCCGCGTCGAAGGCGTAGCACCCAGGGCACCGCAAGGGGCATTCTTTTGTGATTTCGATAGAAAGGGAAGGGGCGCGGCCGGCGAGAATCGACGACCAGGCTTTGAGAACCTCAGTTTTTTTCATGACTTCTCCAGCGAAGCGGCTGCGAATGGCCGCTCGTTTATCCAACAGTGCGGTAGAGGGCGGCATGGGACCGCCCCTGGTGCCGGGGCTTTTAGGCCTGGATCAGATTCGAAGCGGCATCCGGCGCAAGCTTGAGAGAGGATCGCAATTTTCTGTAGGATGCTGCTCTCCCGCGAATCCCGCGCCTGGTCTGGATCGCGGGGGTGCTCCAACGAACCGCAGGAGCTTTTGTGAGGCAAGCAGCCGGGTTATCCTCTCCTTGCACTGATGGAGAAGAAGCAGGACTAGGCACAAAGCCGCTGCAAAGGCGAGCAGCCCGGTTTCAACATCCTGACCGCCCCGAAATGCCTGATCCCAGGTCCAGATACGCTCGGTCCACGGCATCACGGCCAGCAGAACCGCAGTGAGCGCGAGCAGGAGCCGAGCCACAGCCGCGGCGGGGCGCGAAACCCGAAGTGCCGCTCCCCAAGCTGGGAAGCGAAAAGAGTCGCGATGGCTGGAAGCTCTCACCTAAGAATCATCGTACCTCTTTGGAGAGGCTCCGCGCAGTTGGAGACCGCCTGCTCCAGAGCGGGCGCGAGGGCGTGATTGTTGTGCTCAGCCAAATCCCTTATACTAACCGGTTATGAACCAAGGCGAAGCCACGGAGTTCCGATCCCTTTGCGAGCGGGCGGGGCTTGCCGTTACGCACCAGCGCCAAATTATTTATGACGTTCTGCGCTCGACCGAAGGACACCCCTCCCCGGAGGAGGTTTACGCCGAAGTCCGGCAGCGCATCCCTTCCATTTCGCTCGCGACGGTGTACAAGAATCTTCATCTCTTTATAGGATCCGGTATTTTTCAGCAGGTTTCGCTGCACCATGGGTCGATGCGTGTGGAAACCAACCAAGCGCGGCACCACCACCTGCTGTGTACCCGGTGCAAGGCCATTGCTGACGTCGAGCCCGCCGCGTTGGGGCTATCTGACGAGCCGCGCAGCTTGCCCGGCGGCTTCCGCATGGAGCGGCTTGCGGTGGACGTGCTCGGGGTATGCGCCCGCTGCCAGGCGGACGGCCCGCAGTAGCAGTTTTCCGGGAACCTTTCCGGCGCTCCCTGCGTACCTTTGCCCATGAGCACGGTAGCATGCACGTGGGCGCCCTTCGGCCTTTCCCCTTCACCGCGAAAACAGCCGCTCGCGAGCCGCTTCGCGTACGTCCTCGAAGCCGCGGGCGCGCCAAAAGCCGCAGGGGCGAGACCTGACGCTCCCGGAGCGAAAGCGGGCGTGGACGCGCAAACGCGAGCGATGGTGGCGGGGTGCCTCCGCGGCGACGGGCTCGCCTGGGCCGAGCTGGTCCGCGCGCACCAGGCCCGGGTGTATGGGCTGTGCTACCGGTTTACGGGATCGGCGCATGAGGCCGAAGACCTGACCCAGGATGTGTTCCTGAAAATCTACGGCCACCTGCGCTTGTTCGACGCCGCGCGCGGGCCGCTTTCGGTTTGGGTCACGACGCTCACGCGCAACCACCTGGTCGACCACTACCGGCGTTCCCGGCTCCAGCGGGCGTCCGGCTCGCTCGATGAGCACTGGCATGAAGCGGACGCGCCCGCGTTTGAGCTTGAAGACCGGCGTCCGGGGCCGCACGCCCACGCCCTGCAGCACGAGCTCGAACGCGAGGTGCAGGCGGCGCTGGCGCAGGTCTCGCCGGAGCTGCGGGAGGCGGTGATTCTGCGCGACCTCCAGGATATGGACTACCGGGACATCGCCGGGGTGCTGGGCATTCCGGAAGGCACCGTCAAGTCGCGGATTTCGCGCGGACGGGCCGAGCTTGCGCGCCTGCTGGGCCGCAAGGGAAGGGAGGTGAGCTAGATGGAAACCAAAGTGTACGAAGACGGAAGCTGCGGCCGCTGGGAGGCCGCCCTCGCTGACCTCGAAGATGGAACGCTCGCCCCGGAGGAGGAGATGCGCCTGCGGAAGCACGCGGCGGATTGCGATACCTGCGGCGCGCTGCTAAGCGAGGCGCGGCGTGGGCGCGCCTGGGCGCGGCTGCTT
>CAXTVG010000150.1:0-5551 GCA_964247505.1 uncultured Acidobacteriaceae bacterium | reverse complement strand
TGGGAACGGCTGCGCGAGCGAGGTTGCGTGGCAGTGGAGGCAGTTCGCGTCGGTTGGGTTGAGCGGCATGTTCGCCGCGCGGTTGAAGCCAGGCAGCATGCCCCACGCGCTGCGCCGGGTGTACCAGTTGATGGGCAGCTCGTACCAGAAGCCGTCCTGCCGGTACAGGTAGGTGCGGCCGTGCTTGCCGGAGCCGATAAAGTATGCAAGGCGCGTGGAGCCGTCGAGCGCGCGTTGCGGGTCAGTTGAGGCGCGCGCGTAGTGCAGCACAGCCGCGTCGCCCTCCCTGTTGACCGAGTAGTGGATGCCGCTTGCCGGGTGCGTGTAGCTGCCCGTGACGAGCCCGTCGAGCGCCGGGCCGCTGCCCTGGGCCATGGGCGTTTTTTCGTAGCTCGCGACGATGGCCGCGTGGCACTGGGCGCAGGCCAGGTCAGGGTTCGACTGGCGCGCGGCATCCACTTGCCCGGCCGGGTCGGATGCGGCCCGGCCCTGAGCCGCAGACGCGGTTTGCCGGGCTGCAGGCTGCTGCTGCGGAGACGCGGACTTGATCGCGCCCATCAGAGGCGCCGCGAGCAGAAGCGCGACGGCAAAGCCCCAGCCTAGACCACGTGCGGGCCTACTTCGGCGACGCAAGTTTGGGCTCATTTGCGGCCTGGATGCGCTCCGCCGCTTGGGTTTCCGCTGCGGCTTCGTCCCGGCGGCCTTCGGCGCGATAGGCTTGGCCCAGCAGGCTGCGGGTCATGAAGTTGCCGGGGTTCATTTCCTTCGCGTGCTCCAGATACTGCAGAGCCCCCACGGCGTCGCCCTGCTTGAGCAGCACCTTACCCAGCAGGATGTAGGGCCCGGTCGCGTTGGGCTCCAGCAGCACCGCCTGCTGCAGCGCTTGCTGGGCGCGAGGGTAGTCTCCTGCGCGGGTGTACGTGTCGCCCAGGCGGTCGTACACGCTCGGCTCCAGAGGGTTGCGCGCGCGTTCGGATTCGAACTCCTTGGCGGCTTCGTCCAGGTGGTTGCCCGCGAGCGCGATCTCGCCCAGCAGCTCGTGGGCGAGCGGCAGCTGCGGGTCGAGCTGGATTGCCTTCGCGGCAAATCCCTGTGCAACCGGCAGGTATTCGCGCCGCAGCAGCATCCGCGCGGCCAGCAGATAGGCCTGCGCCCCATCCGGCGCGAACCCGTACTGCCGCGCAAAGGCGTGGCGCGCGTCGTCGTAGCGGCGCGTGTCTATATAGCACAGCGCCAGCACGTAGCTGGGATCGGCCTTCGACTGGTGCGCCGACCCGGAAGACTGTTCGAGCAGGGGAATCGCATCCGCGGGCCGACCCAGGCGAAACAGCGCGACGCCTCGCATCTGCTTCGCCTCGCCGTCGCCCGAGTCGGCCGCGAGCGCGAGCGCAAAGGCCCCCTCGGCCGCCTGCATATCGCCCTGGGCATAGAACGCATCGCCGCGCAGGGTTTCAATGCGCCCCAGCTCAGGTTTGTTCGCCTGCGAAGAGGCCGCCAGCTTATCCAGCTGCGGCAACGCTGTGGCCGCGTGCCCGGTCTCGATTGCACGCCGCAGCGCGGGCAGCGGGTCGGCGGCAGTGGGCGTATCCGGCTGCTGCGGGGGCGCCGCCAGCGGCATCAACGCGAAGAGTGAAAGCAAAACAAAGCGCAAGCAAACACCGGCTGCCAGAAAATGAGTTTCGGCTGAAAGTGTATGGGGAGAGCCCTGCAAGCGCTCTCCCCGTGTGGGTTTAGTCGAGGCCCGCTTAGAAAATAAGGCGAGCTCCCAGCTGGAGTTGACGCGGGTTCGTCGTGCCTCCCGGATAGGGACCGTTTGTGATGGACCCGGTCTGGTCGATGTTGACCGGCGTAGTGTAGGAGGTTTGGTTTCCGCTGGGAGTGCCCAGGTTGATGTGATTGAAGCCGTTAAAGGCATCCAGGCGGAACTGCGCCGCAATCGATTCCTTGATGGGGAAGTTTTTGTAGAGCGATAAGTCGCCATTGAAGAAGTGCGGACCGAACACGCTGTTCCTGCCGGAGTTCCCGATGTTGTCGAGGCCGGCGGTTGAAAACTGGCTTGTGCCTCTCGTCCCTTGCGTCACATCCGTGATGCTCTGCGCGGCAAAGAAGGTGAGAGCATTCGCGCCTGTTCCGCCGGCAAAGCCATGCGGACCCATTTTGAGCGAGCGGACCGGCCCGTTAATGTAGCAGGGCGCATCGCCTGGAATGTCTTCCGAGCAATTGCTGTAGCCGAGCGTAAACGGCAGCCCGCTCGCGTAGTTGATGACCGGTGAGAACTGCCAGCCGCCGATCAACTCGTTGACCACGCCGCCCACATTCCCGAACAGCGGTTTGCCGTGGCCGAAGGGAAGCTCGATCAGTCCATAGGCCGTGACCTGCTGCTCGCGGATCGAGTCGTCCCGGCCATAGGTCAAGCGTCTGTTCCAAGTAGCGTAGCTGGATCCGTAGTTGAAGCCCCTCTGCCAGGCGTAGTTGACGTTTGCGGAAATACCGCGAGTGAGCTGTTTGGCAATGGTGACCTGAAGCGAATTGAAGTGCGTGTCCTGGTTGTCGCCGTAGTACGAGACGTCGTTGCTCCAGCCGCACTGGCCCCTCGTCACGCCGGCAGGGGTGGCGTAGGCGGGGTCGGAGCAGGCGGGCAGCGCGCCCGCGTAGTAGCGCCGCAAGAGGGTTGTGTTCTTCGTGCCGCCCGGGCCTGGGGTCGCGGACGGATCGTAGTGCAGCGCCGCGCCCGTGCTGCTCTCGGATGCCGGGATCGCGATCCCCGGCTCGTTCGGGTTGGTGTTGTTGCCGTCGAGGGCGCTCAAGGTGTGCGAGCCCTTGTTGCCGACATAAGCGATTGTGAGGGAAAGGGTTGGGGTCAGCGACTGCTGCACGCTCAGGTTCCAGGCGTCCAATGTTGGCAGGCGCATGTCGATGGGCCGCGCCTTGGAGTTGACCGCGTAGCCGGGGCTGGGCAGCAGGCCGTTCGCGGGAATCGCGGTCGGCGTGGCTGCAGCGGGTCCGGTCGCGAGGTCGAACGCATAGCCCTGGACGCCGGTTGTCGTGGTGATCTGCTGATTGGCCAGAATCGGCAGATTCTGGGTGGCGACGTGGCCGAAGATGGAGCCGAACACGCCGATATCAAAGCTGCGGCCGTAGCCCGCGCGGATGACCGTTTTGTCGCTTGCCTGGTAAGCCAGGCCCAACCGGGGAGCGAGCGGGTATTTCGGTGGATTAAAGCCCATGTTGCTGCCCAGGCTGCCAACGCCGGCGACTTGCAGATAGCCGGTGGCGAGATTCATTACCGCGCCCTGTGCCCTGCTGTTGATGGCCTCAGGGAAGTACAGCTCATAGCGCAAGCCGTAGTTCAGCGTCCACTTCGGCGTTGGGCGCCAGGTATCCTGCGCGTAAAAGAAGGTTCGCTTCTGGAACTCTTTCGCGTTGGTCGAGGTGCTGACAAAGCGGTTGAAGTTGGTTACCTGCCCCAGCGCCAGGGTGGCAAAGCCGAGGCCGCCCGTGCTGCCGTTGCTGGTGGGGCCTGTGCCGAACTGGAGTACGCCGGTGCGGTCGTTATCGCTCGGCACGCGCAGGTTGCGGGCGTAGCGAAGGTCGGCGCCGAACTTGACCTCGTGATTGCCGACGGTTTTGGTCCAGTTGTTCGCGATTTGATACTGGTCTTCCCGCTGCGTCAGCGGACAGTTGCACCGGTCGACATTCAGGCCCGCGCCGTACTGCGGCCCCGCCGACTGCGGATCGGAAACCGTGGGCTGGGAACTGAAGACGCCGACCTCGGCCAGCTGGAACGACGGCGCGCCGTTGGTAAAAAGCGTCCCCGTGTTCATTCCCGGAATGCCGAGCTGGTTTGCAAAGCTGGTGTTCTGGTCATACTTGGTATCGAGGATGTTGTAGCGGTAATAGCCGACGCGAACGTCCGTGACCAGCTTGGGGCTGATGGCAAGATCGAAACCCGCGGCAAGGCTGTCGTTCGCGCCGGTTGAGTTGCCGCCGTAGCCGCCCAGGCCGAAGCCCGCGCCGCCGGCCGCGCCAAACATCACGCCGCCGGTAAGCGTGTCGGTAAACCGGCTGAAACGCGCAAACGTATGGAGATTCTCACGCGCCTGGTAATCCCCGCGCGCGTCCCACTCATCGCTGTTGAACAGCCCTGTGCCGCTGGCCGCGTAGTTGGCCCGCAGCCCTGGGTATGCCGAATCCTGAAACTTGTTGGGCGCGTACGGCTGCAGCAGCCGGAACAGCGAAAGCGCCTGCGGAGAAAGCTGCGCCGCCGGAATGACATTGCCCGGATATGGCTGCCCGTTCTTCTGATAAACCACAATCGGCGTGCTCAACGCGGGCGCGGCGTACTCAGAAAAATCACACCCTGCCACGCCGTTTGCCGCCACGGTCTGTCCCAGGCAGCTTGAAATGAGATGGGTGCTCGGCACGGTTTGGGTGTTGGAGTATCCCACCTTCTGCCGAACGCCCTGGTAATCGACAAAAAAGAATGCTTTGTCCTTCAACACAGGTCCGCCCAGCGAGCCGCCGAACTGGTTCTTGAGCGCCTGGGGCACAGTCAAGGGTTGCGTAAAGGGGTCGCGGGCCAGGTTCGCCGCGCTTTCGCGATAATCAAACGCCGTTCCATGAAAACTGTTCGAGCCCGACTTGGTTTGCGCCGTGACCACCGAAGCCACCGCCTTGCCGAACTCCGCGTCGAAGTTTTGCGTCGTGATCTTGGTCTCGGACAAGGCGTCGGAGTTGGGATTGATGACGATGATCCCTAGAAGCGGATCCTGGTTATCCGTGCCGTCCAGCTCATACGCCACGCCGCCGAAGGCTTGGCCATCCACCTGGATTTGCAGCGAGCCTTGCGGGTTTTCGTCCGCCGCGTGCGACCAGCCGAGCTGCTGCGCGCCGGGCAGCAATAATTGCAGGGCCGTGAAGTTGCGGTTCGGAATCGGCAGGTCCTCAATTTCTTTCGCGCCGAAGGTGGTCGACACATCGGCGCGGTCGGTCTTGAGCTGCGGCACTGTATCGGACCGCACCTCGACCTTCTGCGCTTCCGAGCCGATCTTCATTGCCGCGTCGATCTTGTCCCCTTCATCCGCCCGGACCGTTACGCCCGTGGTTTCAAAGGTTTCAAACCCCGAAGCTTCTACCCTCACGTTGTAGGGGTCGGGAATGAGGTGGGTGACCGTGTACTCGCCGCTGGCGTTGGTTTGCGCGGTTACGGAGATGCCCTTGGCTGTGTCGGTGATGGTGACGGTGGCGTTCGGGACCACTGCGCCCGAGGCGTCCTGGACGACTCCGTAGATATTGCCGTAGACCGCCTGGCCGTGCGCGTAGTACGCGGGCACGGACAGCAGTGCGGCGATCCCCAGTTTTTTCAGATTTCGCGTGAGACACATACGTACAGCCTCCTAAGGAACTGCCTTTGACAGCCTTCGCTCCGGGCGTGGCGCGTGGGGTCGCTCCACTGTTGAGCCCTGAAAAGCGCTCAGAGCCTCGAAGCAGCGCGCAATTGCAATCCGCGAATCTGAGGCCCGGACGATCGCGAGAAAAGTATCGGGAGGCT
>CAXTVG010000149.1:0-5562 GCA_964247505.1 uncultured Acidobacteriaceae bacterium | reverse complement strand
CATCCCGCCATTACTCTTCTCCCCGCCCCGGCACCGGGACGTCGTACGCGTTCAACAGCATGGAAATCATGGCATAGCAGCCCGCCAGGTACACCAGCTCCGCCACGCCCGCTTCGCCAAATGCAGCCAGCGCCGCGCGATAGGTCGACTCCGACAGCTGCCCGCCGCGGCTTAGCAGCGACGCCACGTCATAGGCCGCCGCTTCCTCGGCCGTCAAGTCTGAAGGCCGCTCCCCCGCCGCAATCGTGGCGATTTTTGCCGCAGACAAGCCTGCCTGCCCCGCCACCGTCTCATGCGAGTACAACTCGTAGCGCGAGCGCAGACGCGCGCCCACGACCAGAATCACCACCTCATGCGCCGGCTTGGGCAGGGTCGAGTGCGCGGCCAGCGCGGTGAACACCCCCCAGGCCGCCGCCCCAAACTGTGGGAACTCCAGCATCGCCGGAAACGGCCCTACCAGCGCCCCATCCGCGCGCGCTGACACAAACCCTTTCAGGTGCCCGTCAATCCCGGCCTTCATGCTCTCGTACAGCGGCTTCTGCTCCGGGGACAGATTCCCCGGCGGAATCGGCTTTACACGCATCCTGCACCTCTCTGGGTGTAGATGCGCGCTACTTGCCTCCGCCTGCTTCCAGGCTCACCTGCTGCTGTCCAGACCCGGCGGCGGCCGGCGTCTTCGGGTAATAGCCGCTCCGGGTGCGCACGTTCAGGCTGCGCTTGGCTCCAGGCGCATGGGCCAGCACCCGCACCTGCCGGTACCCGCCCTCGGTTTCCGGTTTGGACGAGTGATACCCGATCGTGTACTGCGACCGGATGTCTTTCGCTACCTCATCCGCCACCGCGTCCACGTCGTTGAGCGAATGCGGGAAATAAGCGATGCCGCCCGTCTCCTGCGACAACAGTTGCAGCGCCCGTTTGGCCTGGCGCGCCTCGTGGCCGCCGCCGTCCTCACCGAACAGCAGGCCGATGCAGTACACAATGGGCCCCTGCAGGTCCTGCACCCGCCGGATCGTCTGCTCCAGGGTCAGCCCCGAGGCGTTGTCCTCGCCGTCGGTGATGATCAGGATCACCTGCTTCGGCCGCTTCGCTCCCTTGCTCAGCTCATCCGCCGAGGCTACTGTCGCGTCATACAGCGCCGTACCGCCCTTGGAGTCGTAGTGGGCCAGCCCGTCCCGCAGCTTGTTCAGGTTGCTGGTGAAGTCCTGGTCGATAAAGGCCTCGTCCGAGAAGTTGACGATAAACGCCTCGTCCTCAGGGTTGGAGGCCCGTACCAGGTCCAGCGCCGCCGCGTTTACCGCCCCGCGCTTGGTCCGCATCGAGCCTGAGTTGTCCACCAGGATGCCCATGGAAACCGGCGTGTCCGAGTGCTGAAACGCCGCGATCGCCTGCGGGACGCCGTCCTCGAACACGTGGAAGTCGTCCTTGGCGAGGTCGTTCACCAGGTGGCCCTGGTCGTCCAGCACCGTCGCGTTCAGCACCACTTCCTGCACGTCCCGCCGAAGCGTGTACCTGCCGCCCGTTTTGCCCACGTCCTCTGAGCCCTTCGCCGCGGCCGCCTCATTTAGTGTCCCAGGTTTCACCCCGGCGTTATCGGCCGCATCGGGCGACACGACCGGGTCGTGCTCCATCTCAAGCGAGGGCTGCTGCTCTGCCGGGTACACGGTGGCAGCCGCCTGCGCATGCAGGCCTACAGGGACGACAAGGAAAAACAAAAAAACACTACTGACCAGGCGCATAGTAACCAGACCGTGCATGAACCGTGAGCTGAGGCAGACCCGCCGGCGGTTCCAGCTTTACTTTTACCTTACGCCACTTGCCGTCCCGCTTCGGGTCGCTCGACCGGTAGCCCAGCACATACTCGTCGCGAATCTCGTCTGAAATTTTTTCCGCCACATCCGTCATGTCGTTCAGGTCGTTCACGCGAAACAGCCGGCCGCCTGTGTCTTCGCATAGGTCGTTCAAGAGCAGCGGCCCCAGGCGCTCCTCGGTGGTCGGGGCGTACTCGTCAAAAATGCCCAGCGCATACATTTGCACGTCCGACTCCCGCACCATCGACCGCACTTCGTTTTCCGTGTACCGCGACCGGTTATCGCCGCCGTCCGACACGATCAGCAGCGCCTTGCGCGCGTATTTCGCGTCTTTCATCTTGTTCACGCCGTAATAGATCGCGTCCAGCAGCGCCGTGCGTTTGCCCGGCTTTTCCATCCCCACCCGCGCGTCGATATCTTCCACATTCGAGGTGAAATCCGCGATCAGCTCCGGCCGGTCATTAAACCCCACGACGAAGAACTCATCCTGCGGGTTGGCAGTTTTGAGAAATGCCTTGATCGACTGCTGCGAGCGCTTGAACTTACTCACCATCGACCCGCTCAGGTCCAGAATGATCCCCAGCGACACCGGGGCGTCCTCGGTCGAGAATGTCTTGATCTGCTCCAGGTGCTCCGGCCCCGTCGTGCCCTTTTCGTAGATGTAGAAGTTGTTTCGCTCCAGGCCCGTGACCAACCGGTTCATCGGATCGGTCACCGTCAAGGGAATCAGCGTCAGGTTTACGTCCACCCGAATCCGCTCATCCGCCCGCGCCTTCAGGGCCGGGGTTCCCTCCACCGGCTTCTCGCCCGGCGCTGCCGCGGGTGCAGGCACGGTTGCAACCGGAGGCGGCTGCACATGCACCTGGTTCAGCGGGTCAGCATTCTGCCCCAGGCAGTGCGGCCCGGCAAAGGAGAGCCACAGAGCAAACAGGAGAGCCGCAACAGCTCTGCCGCGAAATTGGAGAGGGCGCGCCATCCTGCTTCTCCTTGTTCTCTTTCTACTCTGAAGCATGCGTCCCGCGCTACTACTCCTCCGGCAAGGCATCCTGAATCGTTTGTGCCACGTCGTCGATCGAGGTGTGTTGGCTCAGCTCCCGTATTTCCTCATTCGCCAGGACTTTGTCCAGCCCCACCTGCCCCGCAATCTGCCGGTCGACCCGCAGCACTGCCGTGATCTCCTTCTCCGTCAGCATCAGGATCTGGAGCATGAGGTGGTCCCGCTCCTCCGCACGGCGGCTCATCCGCGCCTGCCGCATCAGGATAAAGCTCGCCAGCAGGATCGCTTCGAGCGCCACGCAGGTGCCCAGCAGCGAGTACGGCGCCGGATCGAAGTGCCACGTCCCCGGCACGCTGTTCCAGGCGATCCAGCCCAGAAAAACACTCACGTGGATCGCCACGAACGGGAAACTCCCGGCAAATGCGGCGATCTCGTCGCCGATCTTCTCCGTGCGCGTCCGCCGCGCCAGGAACTCCTGCTCGTGGCTCGCGATTAGATCGACGTGTTCCTGGATATGGGTTTGGGACATAAAGATCAGCGCTCGCTCTCGGTTCCGCTCTGAAATGCTCTCACGATTGCCGCGAGCGCCTTTCAAACGGAGCCGCCCTGAACCCTGTCACGTTGCTTCGTAGCTACAAAATAGATACTATACAGCTGTGCCGAACGAGGTTCAGTTTGAGTGGGACGACGCAAACCGGGAGCATGTAGCGGCGCACACGATCACTCCGGAAGAAGCCGAGGAAGCTTATCTCGGTGATGTCGTTCTTGTGAAAACCGAGATTCGTGGGAGCGAAACCCGCACCACGGTAGTTGGGCAGACCGGCGCGAAGCGAATCATCCTAGTTGTGACCACGCCCAGACAGGGCAGGGTACGCGTCGTGACTGCGTGGCCCGCGAAGAGGAAGTGGAGGAATCTATGGATCACGCTGAACAAAAATCTATGATCAGTCTCAAGCTGGACGTGCCGGAGTTTGCAACCGAAGCGGAGGAAGCCGCATGGTGGCCGACGCAGGAAGACAAGATTTTCGATGCGGTGATGGAGGCGCACCGGAATGGAAACCTGCAATGGCGCCGGGCTTCGGAAAAGCGCCGGGCTGCCCCTCTTCCGACGACAACGATTCGCCTCGATCCCGGCGATATCGAGCTGGCGAAAGAACAAGCGGCAAGCAAAGGACTTCGCTATCAGACCTATCTCAAGATGATCATCCATGAGGCGCTCCGGAACCAGTAGGGCCAGGAAAGCCTAAATACCGAAATCCTGCAACTGCCCTCGTCTACAATCGAGCAGACGTCCCATGGCCCGCATCTACCCATTCCGCGCTCTTCGCTACAACCCCTCCCTGGCGCGGGTCGAGGATTGCGTCACCCAGCCCTACGACAAGATCACCCCCTCGATGCAGCAGGCGTACTACGCCCGCAGCCCGTACAACCTGGTCCGCATCATTCTCGGCCTGCCGGAGCTGTTCGACGAGCCCGGCGCGAACGACGTGTACACCCGGGCCGCCCGCGACTTCCGCGACTGGCGCGCCGCCGGTGTGCTGGCCCAGGAAAACGCGCCCTGCCTCTTCGCCTACGCCCAGCGCTTTACGGTCCCCGGCACCAGCCCGACCACCGAGCGCCGCGGCCTGATCGCCCTCGGCCAGGTCTCCCCTTACTCTGAAAACGTAGTCTTCCGCCACGAGCAAACCCACACGCGCGCCCGCTCTGACCGGCTCAGCCTGCTGCGCGCTACCCGCGCCCATTTCGGGCAGATTTTCATGCTCTACTCCGACCCCGCCCACACGGTCGAGTCCCTGATTTTCCCGCCGGCGGAAAGGTCCACCGTCCCGGAAATCGAGCTCACCGACGAGTTCGGCACCTGCCACCGCGTCTGGAAGATCTCCGACCCCGCCACCATCAACATGGTCCAGGGTGCCCTCGGGGACAAAAAGCTCATCATCGCCGACGGCCACCACCGCTACGAAACCGCCCTCGCCTATGCGGAGGAAAAAGCGCCCGGCTTTCTCAAAAACACCCTCGGCAGCCGCGAGCACCCGCCCTACCCCGAGGCCGCGGTCATGATGACCCTGGTCAACATGGACTCCGAAGGGCTCGCCATCCTTCCCACCCATCGCGTGATCCACAGCCTCACCGCCTTCGATCCCGAGGCGTTCCGGCAGAGTGCCGCCCAGATCGCTTCCCGCGTGAATCCGCTCGCGATCGACCCGCGCAACACCTCCGCCCTGCTTGCCGAACTGGCCCGCACCACTGCCCAGGCAGGCCCGGACGCCACCACCATGCTTGCCATTACCGCACAGGGTGGGCTCGTCCTTTCCCTCAGCGCCGAAGACCGCGCGCGCGCCCTCCCAGACACTCCCGAGCGCCAGCGCCGCCTCGACATGGTCGTTTTGCACCAGGCTTTTCTCGCCCGCGCCCTCTCGATCACCCCCGAGCAGGTGACCGCCAGTGAGCATGTCACCTACCAACGCGACGCAGCGGAAGCCGTTCAACAGGTGCTTCGCGGCGAAGCCCAGATTGCCTTCCTGGTCAACCCGGTTACCCTCGCCCAGCTGCGCGAGAACACCTTCGCCGGCGAAGTGATGCCCCAGAAATCGACCGACTTTTACCCCAAGCTCCTATCCGGCCTCACCACCTACGCGCTCGACGCCCCCGAGCGCGCTCGCTGACGCGCGCGCTTAGCCCCAGTGAAAGCTCCCCCCACCCAGCCATCGACTCCCTGGCAGCGAATCACCCACATGGGCTTTTGCCGCTCTCCGC
>CAXTVG010000148.1:0-5571 GCA_964247505.1 uncultured Acidobacteriaceae bacterium | reverse complement strand
CGCGGGCCTGGGCGGTACCGGCTGCCCCTGCGCTTTCAGTTCCTTTTCGAGTGCTTCCCAGCGCCGTTCGGTGAAGAAATAGCTGGGCGGCTCCTGCTCTAAACCCACATGGGCCGCGAACGCGTCGGCCCCGGCACCGATCATCATCACGTTCTGGCTCTTGTCCATCACCGCGCGCGCCAGCGAGATGGGGTGCCGCGTCTTTTGCACGTCCGCAACCGCCCCGGCCTTCATCGTCGCGCCGTCCATGATCGCCGAGTCCATCTGGTTGGTCCCATCCGCCGCAAATACCGCGCCGCGGCCCGCGTTGAACAGCGGATTGTCTTCCATCAGCTTGATCGCCGCTTCCACAGCGTCGGTCGCCGAGCCGCCTCGATCGAGCACCGCTCCGGCCGCGGTGATCGCTTCGTTCAGCCCCGCCCGGTACGCTTTTTCGGCCTCCGGCGTCATCGACGAGCGCTCAATGACGCCGGCGCCCCCGTGCAGCACCACTGCCCACTTATGCGGCTGCTGCGCTTGCGCTCCCATCGCCACTATCCCCAGCACCAAACCGAGCCACCACTTCACGGCTGCCTCCCTGCCGCGTCGTTGCGCACCACAGCTCCGTTTTTCATCACAAAACTCACCCGGCGCACCGCCGAAATGTCCGTCAGCGGGTCGCCCCCCACCGCGATCACGTCGGCGTAAAAGCCCGGCTTCAGTTCGCCGATCTGCCCTTCCCAGCCCAGCAGCCGCGCGCCGTGCAGCAGGTCGGCCCGCAGTACGTCCGGAGCTGGCATACCGTACTGCGCCATCAGTTCCAGCTCCCGCGCCTGGGTTCCATGCGGAAACGGCCCCACGTCCGACCCTACCGCCATGGGCACCCCGGCAGCGAGCTGCTTTTTAAACTCGGCGGCGTGCAAGTTTTGAAGCGCCCGCTCCCTCGCGCCAGCTTCGGGCGTCGCCGCGTGCTCGGCGAAGTACTCAGAGATCGCAAAGGTCGGCACCGCATAGATCTGCTTTTCTCTCATAATTTGCATGGTTTCCGGGCCTATCTGGTAAGCGTGATCAATCGAAGCAACGCCCGCCTCCGCCGCATACAGCGCTCCCGGCTCTGCCGTGCAGTGCACTCCCACGCGCGTGCCCATGCGGGCGGCCTCCGCCACGGCCGCCGCCAGCTGCGCTTCCGTATATTGGTAGGGCGCGGTCAGCTTGCCGTCCGCGAGGTGGTCCGCGCCGGTCTGGTAAATCTTGATGAAATCCGAGCCTTCCTTATGCTGCTGGCGCGCGACGTGGACCAGCTCATCCGCGGAATCCGCATAGGTCGCGTTGCCCGGCACGTGCGCGGCGGGGTTGAAGTGGATCGCGTCCTCGTGCCCGCCCGTGATGCTGATAGCGTTTCCGCTTACGCGCATGCGCGGCCCTGGAATCAGCCCCGCGTCGATCGCGTTGCGCACCGCCGTGTCCGCCGAGCCCGCGCCTTCGGTGCCCATGTCGCGCTCCGCCGTGAAGCCGGCCATCACGTCCGCGCGCGCCGCCAGCTCAGCCAGGATCGTGCGCTCCGGGACAGACTCGACAACTGTTTGCAGGTCCTCGGCGCCGGGATGGAGAAACAGGTGGACGTGCGCGTCGATCAATCCCGGCATCAGCGTTGCGGCACCGAGATCGATCACCCGCGTCCCAGCCGGGCGGGGCACGGCGCTGCCCGCCGCGACGATTCGCTCGCCCTCGACCAGTACCTCGCCCGGCGTGACAAGCGCGCCTTTTTCAACATCGAGCAGGTGCGCCCCGCGCAGAACAGTGGGCGCTGAACTCTGCTGAGCCGCGCCAAGCGCGCCCGGCACAAGGGCCAGGAGCAGAGGCAGATGCCGAAAACTAGATCCCAAACAAAAGCCCGCAAACATGGCAAGGATGCTAGCACGGACACTCTCGCCCACGGCGTTTTTCGCGAGTTTTCCGGGCGGCATTCCCCATTTGGGAACGCACCGCGGCGGGACTCCCGATCCGGGACAAGGCTGTCTCGATACAAAACAAGGGCGCCGAAAATACCCGCGCCTGTGGCAGACTTGAGCCCAGGAGTCACACACACGCATGATGCTTTCGCTTATTGTGGCGTCGGTCGGGCGGACGGAAGAGCTGAACGATTTGTTTCAGGGCTTTGTGGACCAGCCTTTCCGGGATTTTCAGGTCATTCTTGTCGATCAGAACGAAGATGACCGGCTCGCGCCCATTGTTGCCCGCTTTCGGGGCCAGTTCCCGCTTCAGCACATCCGCTCCGAGGTCCGCAACGCGTCGCACGCCCGCAATGTGGGTCTCGCGGCAGCCACGGGCGAAATCGTGGGCTACCCCGACGACGACTGCCAGTACCAGCCCGATACCATGACCCGCGTTGCCGCGCACTTCAACAGCGACCCGGAGCTGACCCTGCTGGGCGGCCCTTGCGTGTCCGCGACCGGGGAGCACATCAACGGGCGCTGGGCCCCGGTTCCCTGCCCTATTACCGAGAAAAACGTCTGGACCACCATGGCGGGCTACTCCATGTGGATCCGCACCCCGGCGGCCCGCGCTGTCGGCGGCTTCGACCCGGCCATCGGTCCCGGAACTCCTTGGGGCTCGAGCGAAGAGCCGGACTTTGCCCTCCGCCTGCTGCGCCGGGGCTATCGCGGCTGGTACGACACCAGGGTCACCATCCGGCATCCGGACAAGAGCCTGAGCGCGCACGCCACCGCGCGCGCCTTCCACTACGGCGCGGGAATGGGCCGCGTGTTCCGCCGCCATTCGATCGCCGCGCCGATTGCGCTCACCTTTTTTGTCCGTCCCATCGGCGGCCTGCTCGTTTCGCTTCTTCGCGCGAGGCCGCAGCATGCGCGCTACTACTGGGGCACTTTTCGCGGACGGCTGTTCGGATATTTAGCCGACCCTGCCCGTTGAGGACCGCAATGCTCGCCGACGAAAGCAGCGCCAGGCCTCCTGCAATCGAACTACGCGGGATCGGCAACGGAGAACGGCCACTCCCGATGGCCGTGGGCATTGCCACCAGCGGCCGGCCGCTCATCCTGGCTGAAACACTGGGCGATTTGCTCGATCAATCCCGTCCACCGGCCGAGGTGCTTGTGCTGTATGGACAGCAAAGCGATATCGGCGATCTCGCGGCGCGCTTTCCCGCTTTTCGCTTTCTTGAGAGCGCCGGCGGCCTGTGCGAAAAGCGCAATCGGATTCTGGACGAGGTCGAAAAGGGAGGGGGCGCGGAGCTCCTCTTCTTTATGGATGACGATTTTCTGCTGGATCCGGAATATCTCCAGGTAACGGAAGCGGCATTCCGGCGCGATCCTTCTCTGGTCGCTGCTACCGGCCGGGTGCTTGCCGATGGGGCCAAAGGCCCCGGACTCACCGTCGACCAGGGGCGCCGCGTGCTGGCCCGGGTTGCCGGGCGAGAAACCGGCGAGCTCGCGCCGCAGCCGGCGTTCAACGCTTATGGCTGCAACATGTGCTTTCGACTCAGCACAGTGCGCAGGCACGAGCTGCGCTTCGACCAGCATTTGCCCGCTTACGGCTGGTACGAAGACATCGACTTTTCACGCAGGCTGCTCGCCCACGGTTCCCTGATGGCTCTTCCCGGGGCGCTGGGCGTCCACCTGGGGGTCAAGGTAGGCCGGGTTTCGGGCGGCAAACTCGGGTATTCGCAGGTCGTGAATCCGATCTACCTGTGGCGCAAAGGGTCCTTTCCGCTTTCCAACACTCTTGGCAGCATCGGGCGCAACTTCCTGGCCAATCTTTTCCGCAGCCTTGCACCGGAACCTTATGTGGACCGGCGGGGGCGGCTTCGCGGCAATCTCCTTGCCGTACTCGACCTGCTGCGCGGCCGTATCGATCCCGGCCGTATTCTTGGTTTGCCTTAAGAGCCGCCGTGGTGGCCTAGTGAAGCTTTAGGAAATTAATTCTCGCCGTTTGTGGACCCTCATCGTTATTTCGGTCGCGCGATTCTACACAGAGTAACCTCGATTCCGCGAGAGTGAAAAAGACCGTCGGCTTGAGCCGGCTGTGCGTCTTTACTGCTGATTCATTGATTAGGCCCGCATTACCCAAAGGAACGTATAGTTACTTGGCGACAGAAGGTACTTAGTTGTGAGTTACTCAAGAATGCTTGAGTACCCTACCTCTCTCGATGGTAGAGTCCCCAGTAGAGCGCAGCGGCTGGACGAAATTACTTCCTTCCTCAGTCGAATAGATCGCAAAAGCGACAAATCTGCACTGCAGAGCTTTCCCGAAAAAAGGGCTCCGCACCATTCAAGATTCCGTTTCCGCAGCCGATAGGGTACGGGACGGCAAAGTTCTAGGCCGAAGGCGATTATGACCCTGTTCCCCTTGCTTGATCCAAATGAAGGATTGCTACCCCGGATGAGCGCTTCCCGTTTCCGGTTTCCTAAGCGCGCAAGCTTTGCGGTGTGCGCTGCCCTTCTTTCTGTTTGTGTTCTCCCGCTCCGGGCCCAGGAGGGGGACGCCGCTCCAGCGCCCGCCCCTCCTCCGGCAGCGGCTCTCGACGTGCTCCCCTCGCAGGCACTGGGGGCCGACGATCTGCTGCAACTCATGGTGCCCTACTGCCCGGAGCTTTCCCGCTCTTTCCGGGTTTCCTCTGACGGCACGCTGGCGCTGCCGCTGCTCAAGCAGCGCATCTCCGTTGCCGGGCTCCAGCCGTCGCAGGTGGAGCAGCGCATCGCCGCGGCGCTGGTTTCCGAGCAGGTGCTGGCCGACCCGACCGTGAATGTGTCGGTGCTGGAGTACCGCTCCAAGCCGGTCAGCGTCGTTGGCGCGGTGAACCATCCGCTTACCTTTCAGGCTACCGGCGAAACCACGCTGCTGGACGCGATCGCCAAGGCGGGCGGCCTGGCCCCGACGGTCGGCTCGGCAATCACCGTAACCCATCGCTCGCAGGCCCCCGACGGCACGACGCATATTACCGTGCAGTCGATACCCGTCCGCGGGCTCCTCCAGGCCTCCGACCCCAGGCTCAACGTGAAGCTCACGGGCGACGAAGAGGTGCGGGTGCCGGAAGCGGGCAAAATCTTTGTGGCCGGCAACGTCAAGAAGCCCGGCGAGTTCCCTATGCAGGACAACACGGACACAACGGTAGTCAAGGCGCTTGCGATGAGCGAAGGACTCCAAGCGTATTCGACCAAGAACGCCTACATCTACCGCGAACGCGGAGTGGGCGCGCCGCGGGAGGAGATCGCCGTGCCGCTTTCGCAGATCCTGGCCCGCAAGTCGCCGGATGTAGTGATGGAGGCGGACGACATCCTGTACGTACCCGAGAACAATAACAAGCGCATGACCGCGAAGGTACTGGAAGGGCTGGCCGGCTTCGGCTCAACCACTGCCGCCGGAATGCTGATTTACCACTAGCGCGGCGCCGATCGTCGCCGCGCACCCTTGCTTCACTTTGGGAAGAGCTCCGTTCTTGCCTTTTCCCTTGGCTCAGGCGCAACACCTATTGCTTTTCTTTGTGAGGCTTTTATGCCGTCCGGCTTTCAGAACAAACCTAGAATCCTGCCCGCCGCGCCCCGGCGCGAGCTTGCCGCCTACACGCCCCCGCCC
>CAXTVG010000147.1:0-5592 GCA_964247505.1 uncultured Acidobacteriaceae bacterium | reverse complement strand
GTTACCAGCCCGCGCCACGCGCCGCCGAGGACGAATGGACCGAGGGCGCAGGACTCACCGTGCTGGTGCGTGGCGGCCGCTGGCCGGGCCCCGACGGCACCGACCGGCAGGCCGCTTACCGCTCGCTCCGCGCGGGGCAGCCACTTACACTAGTGCGCGAGCCGGATAACCCTAAAGACCCCGATGCCGTGGCAGTGCTCAACCTGGAGCCATGGGCGCATCTCGGCTACCTACCCGCGAGCATGGCCGCCCGGCACTCGCCCGCTATGCTGCGGGGTGAGCGGAGCACCTGCCACGTGCTCAAGGTCGTTGCCGACAAGTACCACGCAGGCGAGGTCGCGCTCTTGATCGATCTGGTTTATGGATGACAAGGAACACTGGAAAAGGATCAGGCCGCCCAAAGGCGGCCTTTTTTTGTTTAGCGGTTCGGAAGCGCAAGGAGGTCGCTCTTACACGTCATCCCTTATTCGTGACCGGCTCTCGCGCTCCAGCGCCTTCTCCCTGGCCGCTTCTCTCCGGAACCACTCCTCCTGCTCGAACGCCGGCGCAGCTCTCGCCATGGCAGCATCAGCTGCATCATCGAACACCTTCTTGGCTTTCAGGTAAGACTTATAGGCCCGGTCTCGCTGCTGCTTGAGTTCGCGTAGCCGATTGGCGTCGTCCATAAACACGGGCAGCATTCTGCCGTCGGTGCCCGCGTCGACAATGTGTATTAAGCCGGGTGCTTGCTCCCTCGCTTTGCGCTGTCTTCCGCTAGCGCCAGGATGTCGCCGTGTAGCACAACAAGTTTAGGGTTCCGAGATCGCCGCGTCTGATAATGCATAGCATCCCGCATTAAGCCCATCGGGTCATCGCTTTCCAAAGCCCATCCACCCGCGACAACATCATGCATCGCTTTGAGGCGGGAAGTCGGGCCATGCTCTAGGAGGTAAGCCGTCAGTGCGTCTGTCGCTGACACGAAGCCGGAGTAGATGCCTGGCGTTTGTTGCGGGAGCTTACCGCGATCCGCTTCTGTCTTCCGAATGAGTGCATCGAGAGCCTCAATCAGATTTATGCGATCCGGCTCCCTCCGACGAAGACCTTCCCATGCCTGCTCTCTCTGCACACGCAGCTGTACCAGATCATCTTCTCTGTCGCCCACCGTGCCTGCATCGCCTTGAATTCGCTCAGGCGTAAAGGCTGCTGGTCTCTGCACAGGTTCTCGGCCCTCCGCTCCATCTCGGTTATTGCGCGCAGCGCGCGGGTTACGCATCTAGGCCCCCAGTCCTTGTCCGGCGAAACTGCGAGCATGAAAACGCAAGCAGTTTTAATCCTTCGGATTTTAGCTGCCCTTTTAAAGAGAAAAATTTCGTGGATGAGATCCAGTGGGCCCGTTGAAGCAATAAAGACGAGCATGGTGTTTGCGTATGCGTCGATTGTATCGAGCACGAAGCTCTGCCGATCCGAATGGCGGAAACCGGCCGAGGTCAGAAAAAGTTCCCAAGAGACACGGGGATGCGAAACCTGATGCATGAATCAAGGTCCAGGAGATTGAATTTTTCACAGCCACCGAAGGGAAAGAGGGTTACTAAAAGCCACTTTGTGGTGAATAGGCTCGAACTGTCGGGCTGAAGTCAAGATTACCGTAGTTTGCATGTTGTGTACATTGCAGGTACCTCAAATATTACACAAAGGCCCGTATGCTGTACCGGAGATGACTGATTGGGTGAACATCAATCTTCGGTTGAAGAAAAAGCAGGCGGCGGCCTTGCAGAAAATGAGCGAAGATACGGGGTTTGACCGCAGCTCCTTAATCCGGCTGGCCGTGGCCCGCTTCTTGGATTCGGAAAACCGAATGCACGATCCGCTACCGAGGGTGAAAGAGGCGGAAAGTAGCTAGCTTTGGAGTCAGGTACATGTAGCCGGCGGGGACACTGTGCTAAAAACGTGCTAAACGCTGCGCTACGTTGTGCTACGCTGCGCTACGTAGCGCACTTTAATCCGGGCCCAACTTGAGCCCGGATTTCACAAAAGCCTGTCTTAGGTCTTTTATTTTCAATAGGTTGGTAGGGGGAATGCTAGTAATTTCGAGTCAGGTGCATTCAACCGGGCTCTGCCAACTCTCCGCGCCTGAAATCAGGTGTTTAGCGATTAGGAAAAGTTTAGCACGGTAGGGGTGTGCTAGAAACTGTGCTAATTGGCCCGCGCTCGCTCTTTGTTGCGCTCGTTCATCATTGCAGCGATCCCGTCCAGCTCATGATGCTGGTAGCGCGCCGTCGTGCTCAGCTGCGTGTGCCCGAGCGCGCGCTGCACCAGGAAGGGGTTGCGCGAGGCGGTCATGGCGTCGGTTCCAAACGTGTGGCGCGCGCAGTACAGCACCACATCCGCCGGCAAGTCGAGCTTATGAGCTGCGCTCCGCCAAGCTTTGGTGAGGGAGGATGGGAGGATCGGCCGCTCCGGATACCGCAGAGACGGAAGAAGCCAGCCGGAGGTCCGCGATCCGATCCAGGTAAACAGCTTCTCTTTGACGCGGTCCGTCATGGGCATAGCGCGCTTACCGGCACGGGTCTTGCTTTTTCGCACGTGGATCAGCCCGGTGGCCCAATCGA
This sequence comes from uncultured Acidobacteriaceae bacterium, assembly GCA_964247505.1. GTDB lineage: Bacteria > Acidobacteriota > Terriglobia > Terriglobales > Acidobacteriaceae > EB88. The sequence goes on along the minus strand of CAXTVG010000147.1, from coordinate 3,004 downwards.
TGTCGCGCTCTACCCGAAGCCCGACTATCTCAACGGGCCGCAACCCGCAGTCGAGAATGATGTACAGCGCAACCTCGAGCGAACCGCGCCGCCGGGATTTCGCCAGCACCCCAGCTACGCGGTTTTCCGTTTATGGGTCGATCATGCGCGAGCGGACGACCTCCTCAAGCAGGTGGACCTTAGGTACGCGCCGGATATGCTCTTGCGACTCAGCGATATGCAGCAGCCGACGCAGCGTGCGCAGCGCACAGTTGTGAGTCGAGGGAGAGCCCGGCACCGAAATCATGTCGATGTCTTCGGTCCGGATGCGGTCGATCCGCATGGCCCAGATCGTCTGTTTGCGGAGCAGCATCAATCCGTACAGATAGCTTTCCCTGGTTTTCTCCTTAAGCTTGGAGCTTTGTTTTACCCACTCAGTGAAGTAACCCTCGGCGAACTCCTTCAAGGTCGGCACGGGCACCGGTTTCTCAGGTAAGGGATCTCCGTCGCATACCGCCTTGTAGATTTCAAAGGCTCGCGCCATCGCGGCTGTCTTGGTTTTCTCACCCGTCGGACGACGGTATTGGCATCCGTTGTGTGAAAACCTGCACCAGAACTTTTTGCCTCTCGAAAACACCACCATCGGCTTATCTCTCCTATACCTGACCGACACGGACAGGATCATGCTTAACGGAATCGCGGTAACGCAACACGTCACGGAGATCGTAGAGGGCTTTATTGGGCGAGGGTTTGTAAAAGAAGAGATGAATTTTTTGTACACGCCAGCGACGCAGGGTTTCCGCCGACAACGAAAGTAATCGAGCTGCTTCCTCCGTAGTAATCCATTCCACATTTGCTTCCGGCTTCACAGGTGCCCTCCTTGCCTGACTCCAGACCGCTCGAAGCGGCTTCTGGTATGCAGTAACCTCACTCTAGCGCAAAATGCGTTACTTGTGCGTCATTTTCCACTTGACGCACATTACGCACGGGTGCCATAGTTTGGGAAGTCCAAGTTCGAAGGTAATAAGGCCGTCGCGCCTTCCCAGACTTCCACAGACACACCGATCCCCTCCGCGAGGAACCATGTTCACGTTCATCCCTCTTTGGCGCTGGCAGCCAACAGCTCCAGCACTCCGATACGCCAGCTGCTTCACGTTGTACGAGCCTGATGGCTCAGTGCTGTTGGTGGGCATCTATGAGCCCGAATCGGGCTCGGACAGCTTAAATCGGCGCGCGTTGCTCCATCCCGTACATAGGGTTCTCAGCGCGTATGGTGGCGCGGCGGCCATCCTTGCCTTGGCTGGATACATTGCTTGGGCGTTTTGTGAGCAGATCCGCAACCGCCACGCCGCGGCCCGCACCCGCACGAAGGGAGTGCCATGCTGACCCTCGTACCCCGGGCCTACGGACCCACACACATGGAAGTGATCGGCAAGGCGGCGGCGTTCGGCGTCCCGGTATTTCGTCGCGACGCGGACGAGTACGACCTGGTGGTCCCTTGCGATTCCCCGGACGGCGAAATCCATTTTCTCGGCGTGCGTGAGCCGCGTCCCCAGCTGGTGGATGGCGGTGCGCGATGACCGGGCCTTACGAGGTGATCGCGGTCGCGCGGGGATGGGAAGGCTTTCTGGCCTTGCTCGGCGACCGCAGCGGGGAAACCCTGTGCTTCCTTCACGGGGCGACCGAAGCGGTGGCGCGGGAAGCGGCGGAACGCATCTGCGCGGCGCTGAACCGCGACCATGCGCGACAGGCTGCCGAGGTCTTGGGGGAGCAGGCGATCGGCGGCCTACGCATCACGGAGGCCCGCCATGCGTAAGCTGCCGTTTGACTTGGGAAAAGCTCTCTGCGGCGCACCCGTTGTGACCCGAGAGGGACATCCCGTTTCGCGCGTGGTCGATATGCGGCCGTATGGGTGCGAGCAAAAGGACTGCGTCGTCGCTGTTATCGGGGGGAACCTGTACAACATGTACCCTGACGGTCTTTTTCTCATCCGCGACAAATCCGGCTATGACCTCTTCCTGGCCGCGTCGGAGCCCGAGCGCGTGACGACCTATCACCTTCACACGCCGGAATGGCTCTCTGAGCAGTTGTCCCCGAACGTCGATAAGGCGCTGCCGGGTTTGTTGACCCTCGTGCGTGAAAAGCAGCCGGACGGCTCGTGGAAGATCATCGGCACGGACCAGCTCGCGGAGGAGGCTCGCAATGCATAGAAAGCCTGTCGGAGTCGCCTATGACCAAACCGAGGACAGTATCGTAGTCGTTTGCGACGACGGGGCGGTGTTCGGCCTTGGCGACGGTGTTCGTGAGTGGAGAGCGCTTTACGCCATACCCGGCACTCAGAAAGACAAGGATGATCGCGCGAGCAAGGAGGCCCGCGATGCGTAGCGCCGCCGGATACGCCGTGCGGGTCGCGGTGTGGACCCTCGATGTCCTGCTCGTGTACGCGCTGGCCGTGGGGTGGCTGTGCCTATGATCCGCCAAACGTTTCCCGCGACCCGCGAGACCCCGGCCGAGTTCAATCCGGATTCGCCCGTGCGCTGCGCTGTGTGTCATGAGGAATGGGACTCGGACGATGAGGCGCACATGTATGAGGAGATCGGCTCCGCTATTTACTGCAAGGGCTCCTGCCTGCTTAAGGCGTGGGAGGAGCAGTACCGGCGCGAAGTAGGGCTGCTGCTACGGATTGCGTTCGCGGCGATGGCGGCTCCCATGGCGGCGGTCGCGGAGCAGTGGGAAGCCAACCTTTCGGGCTTCGGGACGCAGGAGTGGCTGGACGAGATGGTCGAAAAGGCCGAGAGGTTCGAGCGCGGCGAAGAGGTGGCGGCATGACACGAGAGATTCTGCGACTGCTTTTTTGGCGCGTCCGGCGTGTGGTGCGGGCCTTGGTGCTGGGTACTGGAGAGTTTTTGGCCGAGTGGGTTGCTGAGTGCTGGGCGAGGTGTCGCCGTGACTAGCGCGAAGTGGAGCGAGTTTGAGTGCGCTTGCGGTTGCGGCGAGCCGATGACGGACGCAGACCTGGCGCGGG
>CAXTVG010000146.1:0-5623 GCA_964247505.1 uncultured Acidobacteriaceae bacterium | reverse complement strand
GCAGGTGCGGCGCGCCGTTAGGCGCGGGCCGGATCCGCTGCCACAGCGGCGCATGAGCCTCCATTTCAGCGAAGGCAGAGCCGGCCAGCTGCGCCAAAATTGCGCTCAGGTCCATATCGGTGCCCGGACGCGCATGTTCAATCGCGAGGTGCGCCTCAAAAACCGAGGTGTCCAGGCTGGCGGCGACCGTGGCGGGCCACAGCACCGGAGTCGAACCGGCTCCTCCGGTGCGGCTGTGGGTGCTCATGGCCAGCCGGGCGGCCAGGCGAGCCGAAACAGCGAAGTCCGGCGCGAGCGGAAAGTGGACGCGCTTGCCATAGAGCGCGCGGTTGAGCGGCGCAAGCAGGCTATGGTTCAGAAGCCCGTCAAAGGGCGGCAGCGTGTAGTTCCCCATCACCAGGTCAGCCTGGCCGGCCAGCACGGGCCGGGCCAGCTGTCCGAGCGACTCCGGCGTGAGCGCCTGCAGATCGGGGTGGATAAGAACAGTGGCCTGCGCTCCGGCTTCGGCGGCAAGCGCGAGCAGCGCGGCTTCCGCGGCCGAGCTTTGCGCCCAGGGTGAGGTCGCGCCCTCTGCTGTGATGAGGGGATAGCTCAGCAGCTCAGTGTTCTCGTCAATGGCGGTGCGGGCGTTTTCCGCGCCAGGGTAGGCAAGCGTGAGATGGATGCTGCCGAGCGCTCCCGAGCCGGCAACTGCGGCACCCAGCGCGCGGAGCTGGTCCAGATCGGCAGCCCCGGTGACGCCGACAAACACCTCCGCTGTGCGCGGGGGCGCGGCTACAACTCCAGGTGCCATGGTGGCTGCCAGGGCGGGTTCCGTTTCCGTTTTGGAAAAGTTTTGTGACATGTCTGTGCGACGGCTCCGCCCATTGAAGGCTCTGCCCTAACCTTTTAGGCTACGGGCTTGGTGAAAGTTGCAATATACCAGACAACGGAATGCGAACCCAGGCAGGACGGTTATTCAGCTCGTAAACCAGTTCGTAGAGCGCCTTGTCGAGCAAGTACACGTCCAGGAGCCGCCGGAAGCCCGCTTCCTCAGCCGGAACGATCGCGCTGCCGGCCGTGGCCTTGCGATAAGCCTCCAGAAACTGCTCCGCGGCGGCAGCCTCCCACAAGCGAGCCCAGGGTTCCAGCCGATCATAGTCCTGCGGCCGGCGGCCGGTTGCGTTGCTGAGCGCCGCATACGCCGCATAGGAGAACGACCGGAGCATCCCGGCGACGTCCTTCATGGGCGATTGCTTCGCCCGGCGCTCGGCGAGCGGACGAGCCGGTTCGCCTTCAAAATCCAGCAGGACGAAATCGCCCTTGGAGCGCAAGGTCTGGCCCAGGTGATAGTCGCCGTGCACCCGGATCCGCGCCGCTCCCGCCCCGATCGCCGACAAAGCGCCGAATTTGTTCAGAATCGCCCGTCGCCGGCTGAGCACCAGGCCGGCCTGCTCCACGGTCGCCTCGGAAGCCTCGTTCAGGCGCCCGAGGCTCGAACGTAACACGGCAAAAGCCCGCGAGCCATGGGCGGATAGGTCGTCCTCAAGCGCGCGAAGGTCATCGGCGGACATGGTTTCCGGCGCAAATGCCGGGTCTGCGGTGGGCTGGGCCAGCGCCAGGTGCATCTCCGCGGTGCGGCGGCCCAGGGTGCAGGCAGCCTCCAGGTAAACCCCGGCGGCGTCGCGGGCCTGCTCCATGGCAGCGCTGCCCAGGTCGATCGCGCTGTCGGGCCGCGGCAGCTGTTCGGGCGGAAACTGCGAGGCGAGCCGGCCTTCATAGAAGCGCCCCAGCTCTTCGAGCGTCCATTGCCAGCCGTCGCCTTCGTTCTGCACCAGCCCCTGCAGCATCGCGAGCGTCGCGGGCTCCCGCCCATTCGCGTGGTAGTCAATGGAGCCGCCGAAGGGGGCGATGTTGCGGAAGGCGGAGTTTTCGGTCAGATAGCGTCCGATCTCTACATCCGGGTTCGGCCCGTAGAGGACGCGCCGGAACAGCTTCATGATCAGCCGGTCGCCGTAAAAAATCGAAGTGTTGCTCTGCTCGGCGGAGCTCCGGCGCGGGGCGAGCGCGGGGCCTTCCCCACGCAGCGCCGCGAAGACCGTGGATGGCACCCCGCGCAAAATCCCATTCCGCATCGGGAGTTCGCCCGCGTGCGCCAGTAAATCGAGCAGCGCCGTGGCGGCTTCCTCGGTGTACATTGCGTCGGCCAGGATCCCGGTCTTCCCAGGGACCAGCACCGTGCCCATCACCGCGTTCGGGCTCGCCTCGCGCACCCTCGCGCAGGCGTCCTCGAACAACAGCGTGACCGGCAGCAGGTATCCCTCGGGCTCGCCTTCCGTGTAGGCGACCTCCACCAGCGCAAGCGCAATCGCGGAATCCTGCGCGGCCTGGAGCGGGGCCCAGTCCGTCACGGTAACCGCCGCGATGGTACGGCTCTTCGCGCCGAACCAACGCTGGCGTGGCAGATAGTCGGGCAGCAGCCGCTCGGTAAGCAGGCTGCTCGCAAATACGCCCTCCCAGTCCCGCGTTTGGCGCAGGGAAATTTGGGCGGCCGCATTCTGGCCTTCTGCCTCCTCCAGCGCCGCGCGATCCGGCGAGGGCTGCAGCTCCAGCCAGAAAAACCCGTACGAGGTCAGCGTGACATGGTACGGCGCCTTGGTGATGGGCGGGAACTCGACGTACCCCAGCATCTCGACCGGCGTCATGCCTTCGAACTCCTGGAGGTCCAGCGTCACGGGCTGCGCAAACCGGCTCAGGTTCGCCACGCATAAAATCGTCGTGCTGTCGCCCTCGCGCACATAGGCCAGCACCTTGCGGTTGTCCGGCGAAAGAAACCTGAGCGTCCCGCGCCCAAAGACCTGGAACAGCTTGCGCAGCGAAATCATGTTGCGCATCCAGTTCAGCAGGCTCGACGGGTCGGCCTGTTGCGCCTCTACGTTGACCGCTTCATAGCCCAGCACCGGGTCCATGATCACCGGCGAAAACAGCTTGGCCGGGTTGGCGCGCGAAAAACCCGCATTGCGGTCGCCCGACCACTGCATCGGCGTCCGCACCCCATTGCGGTCGCCCAAATAAATGTTGTCGCCCATGCCGATCTCGTCGCCGTAGTACAAAATCGGCGTGCCCGGAAACGAAAACAGCAGCGAGTTCAACAGCTCAATCCGGCGCCGGTTATTGTCGAGCAGGGGCGCAAGCCGGCGGCGGATGCCGATATTGATCCGCATCCGCGGGTCCGCCGAGTAGGCCAGGTACATATAGTCGCGCTCTTCCTCGCTCACCATCTCGAGCGTAAGCTCGTCGTGGTTGCGCAGAAAAATACCCCACTGGCAGCTCTCGGGAATCGCCGGGGTCTGCGCCATGATGTCGGTGATCGGCAGCCGGTCTTCCTGCCGCAGCGCCATGTAAATGCGCGGCATCAGCGGAAAGTGGAACGCCATATGGCACTCATCGCCCTCGCCGAAGTACGGGCGCACGTCCTCGGGCCACTGGTTGGCCTCGGCCAGAATCAGCCGCCCGTCGTAACCCTCGTCGATGGCCGCGCGAATCTGCTTGATCGCAGCATGGGTTTCGGGCAGGTTCTCGCAGTTAGTGCCGTCGCGCTCGATCAGGTACGGGATCGCATCCATGCGCAGGCCGTCGACGCCCATATCCAGCCAGAACCGCATAATGTCGATGACTTCTTCAATGACCCTCGGATTGTCGAAGTTAAGGTCCGGCTGGTGCGAGAAGAAGCGGTGCCAGTAGTAGGCGTTGGCCACCGGGTCCCAGGTCCAGTTGGACTTTTCGGTGTCGGTGAAGATGATGCGGGCGTCGGCGTACTTCTTGTCCGTGTCGGACCAGACGTAAAACTCGCGCTCCGGCGAGCCCGGCGCCGCCAGCCGCGCGGCCTGGAACCAGGGGTGCTGGTCCGAGGTGTGATTGATCACCAGCTCGACCATGACCTGCATGCCCCGGTCGTGGGCGGCGTTCAGGAACCGCTTGAAATCGTCGACCGTTCCATAGCTGGGGTTTACCGAAAGATAGTCGGAGATGTCGTAGCCGTCGTCGCGCAAGGGGGACGGAAAGAACGGCAGCAGCCACAAACAGGTAACACCCAGGTCCTGCAGGTAGTCGAGCTTGGTGAGCAGGCCGGGGAAGTCGCCGATGCCGTCGTTGTTGGAGTCGGCAAAGGCGCGCACGTGGAGCTCGTAAATAATCGCGTCCTTGTACCAGAGCGGGTCCGGGGCGCTTCCCTGCTGCTTCAAGCTTGGTTCTCCTTGGTGACGATGAACAAATGCCCGGGCTGCACGGCCGGGTCCAGCGCGACATAGTTGCTTGGGCCGTGCCAGCGATAGCTCGCGCCTGAGAGCACATCTTCCACTGTATAGGTCGAATCGTCCGTGAGTCCAAGCTGGGCGGTATCGAGGTACAGCCAGCCGGTTTGCCGGTTTGCCGGGTCGAGATTGACGACCGTGAGGACCACATCCCGATCATCGCGCGAACGTTTGCTGAAAGCAATCAGCTGCGGGTTATCTGTGGTGTGGAACCGCAAGCTCCGGTCGAAGCCCTGCAGCGCCGGGTGCTCGCGCCGCGCCTTATTGACCGCCGCGATCAGCCGCGCGATTGGCGCTTCGAGCGACAAGGGCCAGGCTTTGATCTCGTATTTCTCCGAGTGGAGGTACTCTTCCCCGCCCTGCCGGAATGGCGCATCCACCAGGTTCTCAAACGCCCCACCGTAGATGCCGTACGAGGGGTCCATGGCCGCGGCCAGCAGCAGCCGCAGCGCGAACGAAGCCTCGCCGCCGGTTTGCAGGTTGAGCGGGTTAATGTCTGGCGTGTTGGGCCAGAAATTGGGCCGGAAGTACTGCCACTGCTCGGTTTGGGTCAACTCGGTCAGGTACTGCGTGAGCTCCGCCTTAGTCGTCCGCCAGCAAAAGTACGTGTAGCTTTGCGAGAAGCCCAGCTTCGCCAGCTGCTCCATCACCCGCGGCCGGGTAAACGCTTCGGCCAGGAACAGCGCGTCGGGATATTGCCGCTTGACCTCGGCAATGCACCACTCCCAAAACGCAAACGCCTTGGTGTGCGGGTTGTCCACGCGAAAGATCCGCACCCCGCGTTCCGCCCAGAACAGAAACACCCCAGCCAGCGCGTCCCACAGCCTGGCCCAGTCGTGCGACTCGAAGTCGATGGGGTAAATGTCCTGATACTTCTTCGGCGGGTTTTCCGCGTACTGGATCGACCCATCTGCCCGGTGCTTGAACCAGCTCGGGTGCTGCGTGACCCACGGGTGGTCCGGCGCGCACTGGAACGCGATGTCCAGCGCCAGCTCCAGCCCATGCTCCGCGGCCGCGGCGAGCAGGTGCTCAAAATCGGCCATCGTGCCCAGCTCCGGCAGGATCGCCGTGTGGCCGCCCTCCTCGGCCCCGATCGCCCAAGGGCTTCCGACATCGCCCGGCTGCGCGCTGGTCGCGTTATTTCGGCCCTTGCGAAACTCCCGCCCGATCGGGTGAATGGGCGGCAGATAGAGCACGTCAAACCCCAGCGCCTGCACGTACGGGAGCTTCGCCTCCACATCGCGCAGCGTGCCATGGGTTGCGGCATTCGCCCCCTGCGAGCGCGGAAACAGCTCGTACCACGTCGAAAAGCGCGCCCCCTCGCGATCTAC
>CAXTVG010000145.1:0-5710 GCA_964247505.1 uncultured Acidobacteriaceae bacterium | reverse complement strand
AGACGGGGGCAATCCGCGCATCATTCCGCGCCCGATTCGGGCACCATCCGCGCGCCCCTCTTTCGCCAGCTCTCCCGCCAGAACGAGGCCCACCCGAACCGCATTCGCGCCCGATTCGCGCACCATCCGCGCTAGAAAATATGTGGTGCTTCCCATGCAAAAAATTATTTAAGAAAATTGCGCTCTACCCTATTGCAATGCTTTGCAATGTACGATAATGTAGAAAACATTACAGGGGCGTCGCCCCATCCTTGGAGTTGACATCATGGCAGCACTCGCAAGCCTTTCCCCCCGCCACTCGCCCTTACAGAGCGCTATCGCCCTTCGCGCATGGCCGATTTCGCCGGGCTAGAAAAAGCGAAGCGCCAGCTTTCCGCGTTTTGCTCCCGCCCCTACGAATCGGGATGGTTGTTCGTGGGTGAATCGGGTACCGGCAAAACCTCAGCAGGCCTAGCACTCGCATCCGCCATCGCGGGCGAGCTCACCCACATACCTAGCCGCGAGTGCGACCTAGAGCGCGTTTCCCGCGTTCGGCGCGCTTGCCAGTACGTCCCCGCCATCGGCTATCAATGGCACGTCATCCTTTGCGACGAAGCGGATCGCATGACCGATGCAGCGCAAGATGCTTTTCTGTCTCTCCTCGACGGAACGAATCAGCCCCCGCGCACAGTTTTCGTCTTCACGGCAAACGACACAGAACGGCTTCACCCCCGCGTTCGATCCCGCTTGCGTCGCGAGGATTTTTGCAACTACGGCATCCAAACGTTCGCTGCTAGCCTGCTAGAGCGCGTCTGGGATGCTGAGGCCCCGCGCGAAACGGCGCGCCCCAACTTCGCCCGCATGGTCAAAGAGACGAACGGCAACGTTCGCGCGGCTCTCATGGAACTAGAAACAGAACTGCTCTATAGCTTGTAACCGAATCCGCACCACTAATCGGGGCATCGCCCCAACCCCTTTAAGGAGACCCAATGCAAGACATCTACCAGCAAGTCACGGATCGCATTATCGAAGCACTGGAGCGCGGGGTAGTGCCGTGGCGCAAAGAGTGGAAAGGCGGGAGCGGTACGCATCTTCCCGTCAATCATGTTACCGGGCGGGCGTACCGTGGGGCTAACATCATCGTTCTCGCCTGCTCCCACTATGCCAGCAACCAATGGCTAACCTACAAGCAGGCTCAGGAAATAGGCGCACAAGTCCGCAAGGGCGAGCGTAGCACTCCCATCATTTTCTGGGGGCGCGATACGAAGACCACGCGGGAAGGCGAAGAGAAGGAGTACAGCTTCGCGCGCGGCTACAACGTGTTCAACGTGGAACAGTGCGATGGAATCGCCCAAGCGCTCCCCTTTGATCTCCCGCTCTTTGAACCGATCGAGAACGCGCAACGCATCGCGGATGCGTTTTTCGCTCGCCCTGCCGCGCCCATGCTTCGCCACTCTGGAGATCGCGCCTTTTACTCGCCCTTTGCCGATGGCATCTGTATGCCACACCCTTCTAGCTTCGATCGCGCGGAATCGTACTACCACACGCTCTACCACGAAATGACGCATGCCACGGGCGCGATTGGACGGCTAGACCGCAAAGAGCTCGCCGGTACAGCTGCTTTCGGGGGCGACTGCTACAGCAAGGAAGAGCTCGTTGCGGAGTTTGGCGCGTCCTTTGTTTCCGCCGAAGCTGGCATTTCCTCCGAAGGCCTGATGACAAATGCGGCCGCTTATATCCAAGGCTGGCTGCGCCAGCTGAAGAACGATAAGACGCTGGCAGTAAGCGCCGCACAAAAAGCGCAACGCGCTGCCGATTACATCCTGGCGCGCGAATTCGCCCCGAAGTCCTAACCACAAACGGGGGCGCGTCCACCACGCGCCCCAACACCGAAAGGGGAACCATGTCAGACATGCATCACTTGCCAGCAAACCGCACCCTAGCCCTAGACGCTGACGGCATCCCGTGGGATCCAAACCCACCTTGCGCCAATTGCCGGCGGGAGCAACCCATCGCTGATTCCGCGTTTTGCTCGCAGGACTGCTACTGGGAGTTCTGGGTGGGGCTGCAATCGCAGCCCCTCGCCGAAACTCTGGGACTGCCCAACAAGCGGGGGGCGCAAGCCCCGCTCGGTTACGCGCGGATCGCCCGGGAAAGACCCGCCAAAGCCAAGCGAGCGCTCCATTCCGCCAACCCGGCAAGCTATACTACCGGCGCCTACCAGCCATCGCTTTTCTAGCTGGCCACCCTTAGCCGGGGACTACCCCACCATCCGCAAAGGAGTCACCATGCTTTTCGCCCGCAAACCTCGCCCTACAACCACCCCCAGCACGAACAACGTCCGCGACGCCCTCACCGTCCTGGTGTGGCTTGAAACGCGCGCCGCCGTGCTGCATCTTGCAGGACAATCGCACCATGCCATACACCTCGAACGGGAAGCGTCTCTCTGGTGTGCGGATTCTATCTTTAACCAGTTGCCCGGCCTTGATTTAGCCGCACTGCGCTTCAGCTGCAAGGCCACCGCAAAGGAGTTGCTTCAACATGCCCACACACCCCAACCCGGACCCGGAAAGCCACGCTCCCCAAACCCCCAGCAAGCCTGAGTTTCAGTTTGCGGCTCGAGGAACAACTGTCTACTACGGCCGCGACCTGTATGCCCAAGCCCGCACGGCGAACTCAGCCCAGCGCATCGCCAAAGCCCTCAACTGGTACAAACCCGGCCGCCGCGGCTACTGAGCCCTACAGCGCCAGCTGGTGCGTCTGCGTCGCACGGTAGTCGGTCCCCTCAACCGGCACCGTGCGGCACATCTGTTGCAGCCGCGAAAACATGCGCGCGCCTACCCGGTCCCCAAGCGTTTCGACGCGCACGGCATCCTGGGCGGCCCGCGCATACCCTTTCGGGCTGTCAACCGCGTGAATGGTCGCGGGCCCGCGCATCGGGTAATTGGTCGTGATAATAGTCGACAGCCCCCGGTTATACCGCTCCCCCACAATGCGCTCCAGCGTGTCCGACACCCACTCCGTCGACCGCATCGCCCCGAGCTCGTCCAGCACCACTACGTCAGCGGCCCAAACCGGCGCAAGCAGCCGCGCCTCGCTCGTCCCCTCCCCGCTGTAGCTCCCCTGCACCGGCTTGCGCAGGTCGCGGAAGTCCACAAACAAGCAGCGCGCGCCCTTGAGCTGCACCAGGTTCCGCAGGATCGCCACGCTCAGGTGCGTCTTGCCCGTCCCCACCGGCCCGTGGAACAACAAGCCCCCCACGTTCGGCCCCGGCAGCCACTCGCGCACGTAACTCATGGACGCGCGATGCGCCGCCGCGATGGAATCGCCCCGGCCTTCTGTCACAATACTTTTCAGGGTGGCGTGGAGAAAGGTGGGCGGAAGCTGGATGGCGCGCGCGTACTTCTCGCCGATCTGGCGCTCTAGGCACTCGCAGCGCACGGCTTGGCGCTCGCCTGGTCGCACAATCCACCCTTGGTTATCGCATGTTGGACAGGACAAAAGCACACTCCCGGGGGTTCTTGGGTCCGCCTTCTATCGAGGCAGTGTTCCGACCCTAGTCCTCCCGGCGCTGGTGTGCCAGATTACTACATTGCCAAACCTCTTCTTGCCTTGCCACGCATTACCGCGCATTATGGCAATGTGATACTCACGGTCGGCGGCATCAAAGGCGGTTCCGGCAAAAGCACAGTGGCGACCCACCTGGCCGACATCTACGCGGCGCGGGGCCCCAGCTACGACTTCACCCAATCCCGCATGGCGCGGCTCGGCGCGGCGGGCTACACCTGCACCAAGCAGCACGGCGGGCGCGTCCACAACGCGCTCCGGGAGTTCCACGAGGTCTACCCGGTCGTGGTGGTTGACACCGGCGGGCGCGACTCCAAGGCCCAGCGCTCGGCGCTCGCCGTTTCGGACCTCCTGGTGCTCCCCGTCGTGCCACGCCCCTACGACACCTGGACGGTCGACCCGGTAGCCGAAATGCTCGACCAGTCGCGCATCCACAACCCACGCCTGCGCGCGCTTTCATTCATCAACCGCGCTGACCGCTCCGGGCCCTTGCTCCGCGCCACAGAAGAGTTCCTGCGCGACGCGGAAAAGCACGGCATCGAGTACAGCCCGATGCGCCTCCACACCCGCATCGCGTTCGGCGCGGCAGCCGCCGTCGGCCTGGCTGTGCACGAAATGCAGCCGCGCGACGACAAAGCGGCGACCGAGATTTTAGCTCTCGCCGGCGGCATCCTCACCACCGCCGTCGGCACACCCTTCCACCTCAAAACAGGAGACGACGATGCCCCAGCCCCAGACAGCGACGAACGCACTTAAAAAGCCCGGAGCGGCTTCCATGAAAAAGCCCAGCCTCGACGCGGTGATCAACAAGAGCGAGCCGCGCTACGGCCCCCAAGCCCCGCGTCTCACCGTCTACGTGACGCCCGAGCAGCTGGTGCGCATCGACGCCGCCTGCCAAACGCGGCCCGGCCTCCCGCCAACCCCGCGCTCCACCTGGGTGCTCGACGCCATCCTCGACAAGCTCGACCGGCTCGGCAAGTAACTGCGCAGTAACTGCGAATGCAGCAACGAACAGGACGGCGGGCATGAGACCTGCCGCCTGAGATGCACCACTTATCACCCCGGAGATAACAAATGAAGAAGAAGCCCGATGGCGCCAGCCTTCCAGCCAAGCGAAATTACAAGCAGGAAACCCTCGCAAGGCACCGCGCTTTAGGCGAAAAAATGAAGCAGCTTGCTGTTGAAAAGGCGAGCGGCAAACCCGATGAACTTATTCAGGTCGCGCAATTTATGTGCATGTTCGGACTACCCTACCGGCACACCGCCGAACGCTTCATAACTCGCACCGGAAGGGGCGGCGACGGTAGGCCGATTAAGGCAACCATGCGCGCAATGAAGGAGGGGGTGGACTTACCTTTCGGCACGGACCGCACTTTGCTCCACTGGCTTTGCGACCAAGCCGTGCGACGCAAAAGCTCGTTCATTCCCCTAGCAAGCGCCCGCGAGTTCCTGGCGGAAGTCGGCCTTCAGCCATCAGGTCAAAACATCGAGCGAGTCATCGAAGCGTTCGACCGCATATCCGGCTTTGCGGTCGTCGTGGAACGGCGCGGCATCCGGTACGACGCCACCCTGATCCGCCCCCTGTTCAAGAAGTCGCTGCTTCCGCGAACCGGCGAGCAAATCGAGGCCGCGAAGCGCGGCGATCTGGAGCAGTTTGGCGAAAAACACGAACTGGGTCACAAGCCCGGCATCACCCTCGACGATGACACCTTCCAGGAGTTCATGCACTTTCATGTAGCCGCGCCGCGCGGCCTGGTGCACGCCACGATGCGCAGCCCGAAGATGCAGGACTACATGCTGTTTCTTCAGTGGCGCAGCTATGCGGCGCAAACGGAAACCCTCATCCCGTGGGAAACACTCGCCGAACAGTTCCCTTCCGAGGACTCCAACCCACGCCGCCTGAGCGAAGACTTCCAGGGAGCGGTCGCGGCGCTCACCATCGCCTGGCACGAACTCAATGCCCGCGCCACCCCGCAAGGCCTGGAAATTGGGCCTCCCTGGCGAGGGCGGCAGCTGATGTTTGGCGGCATGAAAAAGCGCCAGCTCAAACTGCCATAAAGACCTCCGCGGGGGCCGGTCGGCCCCCGCGATGTTCCGGGTACGGAGGAGGGGTGCGATGTTCCGGGTACAAAGCCGCGATGTTCCGGGTACAAAAGGTGCGATG
>CAXTVG010000144.1:0-5767 GCA_964247505.1 uncultured Acidobacteriaceae bacterium | reverse complement strand
CTTTCCCTGAGCCAGGCGAAAAAAGTCGCAATCATCGGCTACGGCTCCCAGGGCCACGCCCATTCCTTAAACCTGAAAGACTCGGGCGTGGAGGTTCGGGTGGGCCTACGCCCCGGCTCGAAGTCCGAAGACAAAGCCCGCAAGGCCGGCCTTGAAGTAAGCGCGGTTGCCGACGCGGCCAAGTGGGCCGACGTGGTCATGATTCTCGCGCCCGACGAGCTCCAGCGCGGAATCTACGCCGAGCACATCGCCCCCGCGCTCACCCCCGGCAAAGCGCTCGTCTTCGCCCACGGGTTTAACATCCGTTTCGGGACCATCACCCCGCCCAAAGAGGTCGACGTTTTCCTGGTCGCGCCGAAAGCCCCAGGTCATCGCGTCCGCGAGGTCTTTCGCGAGGGCGGCGGCACCCCCGGCCTTATCGCGATCGAGCAGGACGCGACCGGCCACGCGAAAGAGCTCGCGCTCTCCTACGCCAAGGCAATCGGCTGCACCCGCGCCGGGGTCATCGAGACGACCTGCAAGGAAGAAACCGAAACCGACCTCTTCGGCGAGCAGGCCGTGCTGTGCGGCGGCACGGCGGAGCTGGTCAAGGCCGGGTTTGAAACGCTGGTCGCGGCCGGGTACCAGCCCGAAATCGCCTACTTCGAGTGCCTCCACGAGCTTAAGCTCATCGTCGACCTGATGTACCGCGGCGGCCTCGCCTACATGCGCCACTCCATTTCGAACACCGCCGAGTGGGGCGACTACCAGTCCGGCAAACGCGTCGTCACACCCGCGGTGCGCGAAGAGATGAAACGCATTCTGGCCGACATCCAAAACGGCACATTCGCAAGGAAGTTCATCGCGGAAAACGAAGCCGGAAACAAGACCTTCAACGAAATCCGCAAAGACGAGGCCCAGCACCCGATCGAGCAGGTAGGGGCCGAGCTGCGGGCGGCCATGCCGTTTTTGGATCCTGTCGTGGTGAAGGACGGGACACCACAGCCTGCTTCGGGTTCGTCCCGCTGAGTTAGGGCGCAGCGCTCTTGCCCGCGTCTGCACGCGAGACGTGGGGTTTTCCTCCCCGATCGTTTTCTAAACACAACGCGGGCTTGGTTCTGCAGTGGTGCAGGAGTAGCATGGGCACACCGATGAGCGAAGCAACGGCAACGCCCGAACTACTCCCCGCCGCGAGCGCGGCCGAGCCCAGCACGCGGGAGCAGATCGTCATCGCGCTCGCGAAGATCGCCAGCCTCCAGGGCCTCACGCCTGAGGAATACGGCTGGCTCGCTGACAACGGAACGGAGCACCGGGCCGCGCCCGGCGACGTTCTGTTTCGTGAAGGGCAGCCTGCGACGACGATGAGCATCCTGCTACGCGGTGAAATCCACGTGCGCCGGGAAGCGGGTCCCTCGCCGGTTTTCATCGGGCGCGCCGGCCAGCTCAGCGGCTTGCTGCCGTTTTCCCGCATGAAGAACTACGGCGGTATTGGTTTCGCGGTAGGCGATGTGGCAGCGCTCGAGATCGACTGCTCGCTTTTCCCCGCGATGCTCCAGGCGATTCCGTCCATGGCGCAGCGCTCGGTCAGCACCTTGCTCGACCGGGTGCGCGAGGTTACACGCATCGAGCAGCAGGCGGAAAAGCTGAACGCCTTGGGCAAGTTGGCTGGAAATCTGGCGCACGAGCTGAACAATCCGGCTTCGGCCGCCCAGCGCGCAGCTTCGGGGCTTCTGTCGGAGCTGCGCGTCTATGGACAAAGCAAATACGAGCTGGGCGCGCTGTGTACGCCTATGGAAAAACGCGAAGCCGTGCGGGCCTGGCAAACCGAAATGCAAGCGCGCCCTGCCCTGCGCGACAGCCTGGAAATGGCAGAGCGGGAGGACGCGCTCTCAGCATGGTTTCGGACCCACGGGTTTGAACAGGCAAGCTGGCGCAGTACCCCGGAGCTGAGCGAACGCGGGCTCGCCCCGGCCGACCTGGATCGCCTGGACGCGCTGCTCGAAGGCCGCGGCACGGACGTCGTTTTGCGGCAGTTCGCCTCGTCGCTGCGTGCCGAGGGCATGACGGAAGCCATGATCGACGCAACCGCGAGAATCTTTGAGCTCATTGAAGCGGTAAAGGACTACTCCTACATGGACCAGGCGCCCATCCAGGAGGTCAGCATCCCGCAGGGCATCGAGAGCACGCTGGCCATGCTCCAATCCCGGCTCGGGTCCATCCAGGTGGAAAAGCGGTTCGATCCGGACCTGCCGACCATCGCGGCCTACGGCTCAGAGCTGAACCAGGTGTGGATGGCGCTGCTCGAAAATGCTATCGATTCGATTGAAAACAGCCGGGACTCGGGCGGCAAGATTACACTCCGTGTCACCGTATCCGGCCCGCTGTTGCTGTGCGAGATCTGGGATAACGGCGCCGGGATCGCGCCCGATCTCCAGGACCGCATCTTTGAGCCGTTCTTCACGACCCGCCCCCCCGGCAAGGCGCTCGGCTTGGGCCTCGATACCGTGCAACGCATCGTGCGCAAGCACCGGGGGTATGTGCAGGTGCAGAGTGACAGAGACGCGACCTGCTTCCAAGTGCGCCTGCCGGTGGAGCAGCTGCAGGCGTACTAAACTAGCCTGCTCTTCAAAGCTACTTCTCTACCTCGACCCCACGCCAGAACGCAACGTGGTTCTTGATCGTATGCGCCGCCGGCTTCGGATCGGGGTAGTACCAGGCGGCGTCCGGGTTGTCCTGGCCGTCGATGATCAGCGAGTAGTACCGCGCCTGGCCTTTCCAGGGGCAGGTGGAGGTCGTCGAACTGGGGCGAAAATACTCACGCTTTAGGGCGCTCTCCGGGAAATACACGTTTCCCTCAACGTTCTCGAACTGATCGCTTTCCGCGATGACCTTTCCATTCCAAACTGCACGTGCCATAAAGGTCTCCTTCCTTCCAACTTAGCAGATTGGGCCCTCCCGCCGGGGGAAGAGCTGAGGGCCCGTGTCCCGAAACGCTACACAGCGACCGCTTCCCGCGCCCTGCCGGGTTTGGCTTTTGCTTTCGGCTTGGCGGCGGCCGGCTTCACAGCTCCGGCGGCCGGTATCGCGGGAGTGTTTCCGGTGACTGGAGCATCCCCGATCCGCTCACTGAAGCTGCAAACGATCGCCTCGGCCGGCTCCTCCGGCGCACCTTTTTTCTTGCGCGGAGCCTTCTTTTTCGCCTCATCGGCCGCCGCGCTTTTGCGATTATTCGGGCAAACCAGGTACACGCCCGATTTCAGCGTCTTCTCCATGAGGTAAGAGCTGCCACACTCCGGGCACTTCTGGTCTACCGGCTTGTGATTTGCCGTGAAGTCGCACTTCGGGTAGTTGGTGCAGGAGTAAAACATGGTCCCAAACCGGGATTTCTTCTGCACGATCTCGCCGTCGGTGCACTTGGGGCAGTGCATCCCGATGGTGTCCTGCTTAATGTACTTGCATTTGGGGTACGCCGAGCAGGATACGAACTCTCCGTACTGGCCGTTGCGTAAAACCAATTGTGCGTTGCATTTAGGGCAGTTTTCTTCAAGCGGTACAGGAGGTTTCTGCTGCTGCGCCTGGGTCAACCGACGCACCGTCTTGCAGGGCGGGTCGTCGTTGTAGCCGGGGCAGGCCATGTACGGTCCCCAGGGTCCGTTGCGCAGCACCATCACCCGGCCGCACGCCTCGCAATACTCTTCTTCCTTCTCCTCGGCCTCGCCGTCCACGTGCAAGTTGGGCTTGGCTTCGTAGTTCTCCTTGGTAAAGGTGCAGGAGTTCTTGTCCTTTTTGTTGTAGGCCGAGCAGGCGTAAAAAGTCCCGAACTTGCCCCACTTCATGACCAGGGGCGAGCCGCAGTTGTCGCAGCTTTGGTCGGTGGGGATCTCCATTCGCTTGAGATCTTCCATGTGCTCGGAAGCCTCGCCGAGCTCCTGCTTGAAGTGCCCATAGAAGCCTTTGAGCAGTGCCGTCCAGCGCTCCTTGCCGTCCTCAATGTCGTCGAGCTCGGTTTCAAGCCGGGCCGTGTACTGGGTATCGAAGATGTACGGAAAATTTTTAATCAGCAGATCGGTGACAACCGTGCCGATTTCGGTCGGCACAAACCCGCCTGCGCGCTTGTTGCCCATCTTCTGGACATACTCGCGCTCCTGGATCGTGTTGATGATCGAGGCGTAAGTCGAAGGGCGGCCGATGCCCCGCTCCTCCAGAACCTTCACCAGCGAGGCCTCGGAGTAGCGCGCCGGCGGCTCGGTGAACTTCTGCGTCGCCTCTACCGCCGGGCGTACCCGAAGCTCGCCCAGCTCCGGCTCTATAAACTCAGGAATATCCTGCCGTTCGGCCTCGTTCGCGGCCTCCTCATTGCGGGCCTCGATTTCGGCAACGCGTAGCTCATGCTGCCTGCGCGCCTCGGCCAGCTTGGCCCCGCGGCGGCGCTCGCTCATGGCCCGCAGCGCCGCTTCCGCCGCAAGCGAAAGCGCCTGCCCCTGTGCCAGCTTCGGCAGTTTTTGCTTGTCGTCGTCCGCGCCGTCCTCGTCTTCGTCCTGATACACCTTTAAGTAGCCGTCGAACCGCAGCACCGAGCCCGAAAGCCGGAAGTTGTAGGTCCGGTCAGCCTTGGCGTGGATCTCGACCGTAGTCTGGTCCCACACCGCGGGGGTCATCTGCGAAGCCATGAAGCGCTGCCAGATCAGCCGATACAGCTTCCACTGCTCGTCGCTCAGGTATTGGCGGACGGCCTCGGGGGTCAGCTCCGGGTGGGTAGGCCGGACAGCTTCGTGCGCGTCCTGCGCATCCTTTTTGCTGCGATACTCGTTGGGCTTGGCAGGCAGGTACGCCTCGCCCAAGTTGCCGCCGATCCACTCGCGGGTGCTCGCCACAGCATCGGGCGAAACCCGGGTCGAGTCGGTACGCATGTAGGTGATCAGACCGATGGTGCCTTCAGCCCCCACCTCCACGCCTTCATAAAGCCGCTGGGCCACGCCCATGGTGCGCTTTACGTTGAAGCCGAGCTTCCCGGCGGCATCCTGCTGTAGCTTGCTGGTCGTGAACGGGGCTTTCGGGTTCTGCTTGCGTTCCTTTGTCTCGACCGAGTGCACGGTCCAACGGGCCGCGGTCGCCCCGGAAACCACCGCCATCGCGGAAGCCTCATCCGGCACAGCAGCCGCGCTCACGGTCGGCACAGACGCGCGCTGGCCGTCGATGCCGGTGAACCGGGCGGTAAACAAAACATCCTGCCCGGAGGCCTGGAGAACGGCGTCGATGGGCCAGTACTCGACCGGCCTGAAGGCCTTGATCTCGCGCTCGCGTTCCACAATCAGGCGCACCGCCACCGTTTGCACCCGGCCAGCGGAGAGCCCGCGCCGCACTTTGTCCCACAACAGCGGCGAAATCTGGTAGCCCACAATCCGGTCCAGCACCCGGCGGGTCTGCTGCGCGTCCACCAGGTTGGTAT
Organism: uncultured Acidobacteriaceae bacterium; assembly: GCA_964247505.1. Taxonomy (GTDB): domain Bacteria; phylum Acidobacteriota; class Terriglobia; order Terriglobales; family Acidobacteriaceae; genus EB88. Next base: position 339 of record CAXTVG010000144.1, on the reverse strand, counting down.
CCACCTTGCGGGCGCGCTCGAACGCCGCTTTCACCGCCTTGGGCGTAATTTCGTTGAATGTCACGCGGCTGATGTTGTTTTTCGCGACCGCGCGCAGCTCCTGCTCTAAGTGCGCGGCGATCGCCTCGCCTTCGCGGTCCGGATCGGGTGCCAGGTAGACATGGTCGGCCTTGCCCGCCAGCTTGCGCAGGTGATCCACGATCTTTTCCTTGCCCGGAATCACAATCAGCTCGGGCGCAAACGACCCGTCTTCCAGATCCACGCCGATCTTGTTCTTCGGCAGATCCTTGATGTGGCCAATGGAGGCCTCCACCACGTAGTCGCTGCCGAGATATTTAT
>CAXTVG010000143.1:0-5771 GCA_964247505.1 uncultured Acidobacteriaceae bacterium | reverse complement strand
TGGTGAAGATCAGGTCTTGGGCGACCTGCTGCTGCATCTGGAAGCTCCAGTTATAGACCGCTGCTGTGCGGCCCATGCGTGGGGTGATGACGTTGTTCGGAATGGTATTGAATACGCCCGTGCCGCCGTCCAACTGTCCGGGAGCAAGGTTGGTCGTACGCGTAAATGTCGGGAATCCGGAATCGATCTGGAACGCCGGGGTAAACCCGTCAGGGCTGTTGGGGTTGGGGTTTGCCGAATAGCCTTGCTGCATGCCGCCGCCGAAGTCGGTGTATTGCAGCGGACCGTACAGAATATCGGCACCGCCGCGGAATACGGTCTTACCGTCGGACTGGGCCGGAGTGTAAGCAAAGCCGATGCGGGGCGAGATGTCTTTGTAATAGGTATCGGCCCAAGCCGGGTTCACGCCAGGCTGCGTACCGAAAACATAGGCTCCAGGGCGACCCGAAACCGGGTCAATCGCCGTGAGACTGAAGTTACTCGTTTGGTTGTGCGCTTCTAAACGCGGAAAGTCGATGGAGTATCGCAGACCAAGGTTGAGCGTAAGCTGGTTGCTCGCCTTCAGGTTGTCCTCGACATATATTGCCATGTACTTTGAGTTCCAACGCGGCGCATGCAGCTGCACATTTTGAGAAGCGCTGTCGGGTGCTCCCAGCAAATACGACGCGAACGAGTTTCCGCTCACGGTGCCGGAGCCTCCGCTCGCGCTGTAATCGGTCTCGTTGTGGAGGTAGTGAAACTGGGGCGTGTCCTGAAAAATAACGCTGAACTGCTGGAGCCGGAACTCGCCGCCGAACTGGATGCCGTTCCTGCCCTTTTGCCAGTCCACGCCGTCGTGGAAGATCAGTGCGTTATCGACGTTGTCGCCGTCTTCCAATCGTCCCAGGTTTGTGTAGCCGTCCAGTCCGTCCCAGGTGATGACCGGGAATGCATTCGAGGCGATATTGCCGATGCCCGCTTGCGCTGAATAGTTCACCAGCGGCGATGAGATAAGCGGCAGCTCGAAGTTCTTGCTGTTCGACCGGTTCAGGCCGACAAGGAAGTGGTTGAGGATCGAGGGGCTAAAGGTGTGGTCATACCCTCCGCGCGCGAAATGGGTGGTAAAGTCCTGTTGGTCGCCCCCGCTGTCGATGGGGAATGGCAGAACCGGCTGACCGGTGTACCGGTTGTTCTCACGGACGCTGTACGAACCGAAAATACGATCGTTTGGCGACAAAACTTGGTCGCCGCGGATCGTTTCTGTGGTGTTGTTGATCGAGTAGGGCAGGTTGAAGGCCCCGTTGTTGACGGTGCCCGGCAGGTTGGGAAGAGGGAGGGCCGAGATCAGCTTTTGATTGGCGGCGCTGAACCGGTTCGTCGGAACCACGTTGTTCGGGAACGGCGAACGGCAGTTCACGCCACCGACGGTGCGAGCCGTCGCCGGATCGAAAATCTGGTTCTGGAGCACAGGATCTCCAGTACACGGATTGAGGACGGTCGAGGTCGTGCCATTTGTATTCTTGGTCGTGACCGGGCCGCCCAAAAGCTGGGAGAAGTCCCCACCCCGCTCCGCAGCGGTCGGAAGCGTCGAAAACGGAGTTCCGCTCAGCTTTTGTTGAAACTGTTCATAGGAGTAGAAGAAAAAGGACTTATCCTTGCCGTCGTAAAGGTGAGGAATGCGGATCGGGCCGCCGAACGTCCCGCCATAATCGTATTTCTTATCGCCAGGCACGTTGAACTGCTCACGGCAGGCTCCTGTATCGGCGGCTCCGACGCAGGTCGCAGCCTTGTTTCCGTTGTTAAACCAGGTATTCGCGTCGAGGACGTCATTCTTAAACAGCAGGTAAGCCGTGCCGTGATAGTCGTTGCCGCCCTGCTTGGTCGCGAAGCTTTCAATACCGCCCGTGGTGCGGCCGAACTGCGCCGAAGGCGTCGCGGTCGTGACCTTGAACTCCTGCAAGGCTTCGACCGAGGGCGCTTCTTCGTCGAACGATGACCCATTTTCACTACGCTGCTGGCTTACACCGTCCAGCAGCACCTCATTGCCGAAGCTCTGGCCGCCGCTGATTTTTGAAAAGAACTCGCCATTATTGCTGTTGCTGGCCGTTCCCGGGCCGGTCGTGCCCGGAAGCAGGAACACGAACGCTTCTGGCGACCGCAGCGCGCCGATGCCGCCGAGCGCGAGCGGCAACTGGATGATCTGACGCGTCTGCACCGTGCCGTTGATGTCCGAGGTTTGGGTTTGCAGCGCGGGCGCACTGGCATCCACAGTCACGTTGGTCGAAACTTCCCCGGCGCGCAGAACGATGGCGAGCGAGGTTGTATTGTTGATCGTCACATCCGAGCCGTTGCTGGTCGTGGTCGAGAAGCCGGCGGCCGTGGTGTTCAGGTCATACCGGCCGAGCGGGATGTCGCCGAAGCGGAAATCGCCCCCGGAGGAAGACACGGTGTTGAACGTTTGGCCGGTGCTTTCATTTTTAGCCGTGATTTTGGCTCCCGAAACAACGGCACCGCTGGGGTCTGTGACTGTTCCGGCCAGGTTGCCGAACGCCGACTGCGCCTGCGCCGCAGTCCCGCTCAGGACCAGCGGACAAAGCAGCAGGAGCGGAATGCCCAATCCCTTTGAACCCATCGCCGCCCGAAAGGCGAACGAAAAAGGAAGCGTACCTTTTGAATCACGGGGGAATCGAGATTTTCCCGCCGAACCTCCGGCACTCACCGGTTGTGGAACCCCTTCGGGTTTCGCCTCGCCATTTCTTCCCGTCCCAGGGTCGCAGCTGGAAGCTGCTCCCGCGGCCGGGGCTTTTACCCACAAAATCCTTCGAAACATGCGGCTCTCCTAAATTTCAGTGAAACTTTTATTCTTCTCAGAAAACGGTTCCGCGCCCTTGCGACCGTAATCTGTAGCGCGAAAGAGTTATACAGAGTCCGCGACGGGTTTGTCGAGTGATTTCGATATCACTGGAATCTCTGCCTGCGAGTCAGCCGGCTGCAACGGTGCCAGTAGGCCGATTTCCGCCTAACGCCCTATGCCTTGCCACTCCGCACGATTTCACCCATGATGAGATTGCCGACCATGATCTCCCTTGTCTTCTTCCGCCGTGCGCGCCTCCTTTGCCTGACATTTCTCGCACTCGCGGCGGCACACGCGCAAACCGCGCCCTCGCCTGCCGCGCAGCGGTTGATGGAGCAAGGCTCGGACGCCATGCGCCAAGGGCGTGTGCCGGAGGCGATTGCGGACTTCAAGCAAGCCACGCAGCAGGCTTCCGACCTTTCCAGCGCCTACCTAGGCTTGGGCCTGGCCGAGCTCCGCGCCGGACAACTAAGCGACGCCCAGACCGCCCTGCGCCGCACGCTCGAGCTCGACCCGAAAGCGCCGGGAGCACACCTGTTCCTCGGCATCGCGGAGTATCAGGGGGGCGATGCCGCCCAAGCCGCCGCGAGCCTGCGCGACGAGCTCGCGCTCCAGCCGGATAGTGTGGAAGCGCTCACCTGGCTTGGCATCGTCGAGCTGGGCGCGAACCATCCTGAAGCGGCCGCCGCGCCCCTGGACCGCGCGGTCGCGCTCTCGCCCAAGGACGCGCAGCTGCTCTATTACCAGGGCCGCGCGCACATGCAGATCGCCGAGCAGGCTTTCCAGTCCCTGTACAAGCTCGACCCCGACTCGGCGCTGGTCCACCGGGCGCTGGGCGAAAGCCTGAGCTCTTCCGGCCAGCCTGAAAAAGCCATCGCCGAGTACGAGGCCGCGCTTAAAAAGCAGCCCGGCAACGCGGACCTGTACGAATCGCTCGCCGAGGAGGACCAAAAGCTGAGCCGGTTCGATGCGGCGCTCGCGGCCTACCGGCAGGAGCTTAAGCTGAACCCACGGAGCGCCATCGCGCTCTATAACGTAGGCAAGATCGACGTGGAACGGGGCAAGTCGGACGAGGGCGTTCCGCTGCTGCAGCAAGCGGTCGAGCTCCACGCAAGCCCGGGGCCCGCCGAGTTCTATCTGGGCCTGGGCCTTGCGAACCTGGGCCGCAGCGGGGAAGCCGCGACCGCGCTTGAAGCCTCGCTCGCCGCGCATCCCTCGGACTTTATCGCGCAAAGCGCCTGGTACCAGCTCGGGCGGGTATACCAAAAGCTCGACCGCAAAGCGGACGCGGACCGCGCCTTTGCCGAAGTGCAACGGATGAAGCAGCAGGCGCAGGCTCATCCCTAAAGCAAAACCGCCTGCGCGGCTGGCGGCCCCTTCGGGGCGGGTTTTCGTTTACAAAGACTCATTTCTTCGCTGCTTCATTGGGCTCTTTCACCTGCAATACCTGATCTGCCTTCACATTCACCAGCTTCTGCACCGTCCCGCTCGGCCAATGGATTTCCACCGTGCTCGCCACTGGATCCGCCCCCAGCCCGAAGTGCGCGCGCTTGTCGTTGGACGACAAATAACTACCCGCCGTCGACACAGTGACGTACTGCTTACCCCGCGCGCTCGTCAGCTCGATCAACGCCCCGATCCCATCCCGATTACTCCGCGTGCCCTCGAGCGCAAGCGTGAGCCAGTGATTCGCCGTCGCGGTCTCGTTGCGCAGGATGTGCGCTGTGCCGCCGTTGGTCGTCACCACCGCATCCACGCGCCCGTCATTGTTTAAGTCGCCAACAGCCATGCCGCGCCCCACCCAGGCCTGCTGAAACACCGCGCCCGACTCCGCCGAAACATCCACAAAGCCGTGCCCGGTATTGCGCGCGAGCAGCATCGGCTCGCGGTAGCGAATCTGCGGCGAGTTCAGCTCGACGTTGTCCAGGTCGTGCCCTTGGGTAATCAGCAGGTCTTTCAGGCCGTCGTTGTCGTAATCCAAAAAGCGAATACCCCAGCCGGAGTGAACCAGCGTCATGCGCGCGATTCCGGCGACGTAGCTGTCATAGTTAAAGCTGCCATCGCCATTGTTTTTGTACAGCGCATAGCGCTGGTTCGCGAGATTGGTGATGACCAGGTCAGGCAGCCCATCGTTGTTGTAGTCCTGGAAATCGATACCCATGCCGGCATACGTGCGCCCGTCGCCGTCGACCGCCATCTCGGCCGGCAGACCCACTTCCTCAAATGTGCCGTCACCCTTGTTGCGGTAGAGAAACTCAAGCATGGAGTCGTTCGCGACCGCGATGTCGATCTTGCCGTCGCGGTCGAAGTCGGCGATCGCGAGCCCCAGACCCTTGCCCGGCTTGTTGATGCCCACCTTGTCCGCGACTTCGGTGAAGTGCCCGTGGCCGTCGTTGTGGAAGACCAGCGGTTTGACCGCGGGAAAAATATCCGGATGGCAGTAGGCGCGATAGCCTTCGCGGTGCTCGCCGCACCACACGTCGTTGAAGCTCCAATCGACATAGCGCAGCACCACCAGGTCGAGCAGGCCGTCGTTGTCCAGGTCCACCCAGGCAGCGCTGGTCGACCAGCCGCTGCCGCCCGCGCCCGACTGCTTCGTGACGTCGGTAAACGTGCCGTTGCCGTTGTTGTGGTATAGTCGGTTTCCGCCGTATGCGGTCACGGAAAGGTCGTCACGGCCGTGGGTGTCAAAGTCACCCACAGCCGCGCCCATGCCGTAGCCCGCACCTGCAAGCCCGGCTTTTTCGGTGACGTCCTCAAAGGTGCCGTCCGGCTTCTGGTGGTACAGGCGGTTCCAGTCCTGTGGGCCGGCTTTTTGGGGGATCGTGCCGGGCGGGGTCGGGTCGGCGAGGGGCGCTCCATTCACGCAAAAGAGGTCCATGCGGCCGTCGTTGTCGTAGTCGAACATCGCCACGCCCGAGCCCATGGTTTCGATCAG
>CAXTVG010000142.1:0-5781 GCA_964247505.1 uncultured Acidobacteriaceae bacterium | reverse complement strand
GTGTTCTGCCGGTACACCATGCAGGCGCGTTTTTCGAGTTCAAACGAAGCACAGCGGTAGGTCCATACCGGCAGGCCGTCTTCCAGGCGAAACTCGACCAGGGTTGGGCTTACCAGGTCCTGCTGGGTAGCGCGAGGCAGGTCCTCGGCGACCAGGGTGTGGCGCTCGCCGCCGATGATGAGCGTTTCCTCCAGCTGATTCAGCATCATGGTGCGCCCGTGCGGGGCGGGGAGCGCTGCAATCAGCCAGCCGTGGAACCGCCGCGAGTTGATGCCAGCGAGTGTGCCCGAAGCGTAACCGCCAAGGCCGTTGGTGATGATCCATTCGTCATCCAGGCTGCGATGTGCGCGTCCGTCGCCAGGCTGGAGGGAGATGGAGCGCTTCAAAAGGGGGAGGCGGGAATCAGTCATAATTTTCGCAGGTAAATGCAGTTCTCCTGTAGATGCAAGAGGCTCGCGTCAGTGTGCGCGGCCTTGCTCTGGAAATGGCCGCATGAAAGAGCTTCCCGCTGCAATAGCGGCGGCAGAGCGTTTACTTTTCCAGCGGCTCGCCGGGGGTGAGCAGAACAGCCGCCGCTCCGGGAATACGCCAGCCGTTCGGCCCTACCGCTGAAATGGCGCCGGTGCCGCCGTAGCGGTGGTGGTCGCTGCTCCAGGCCAGCTTCCAGTTTTGGCCGTACGGAGACGCGAGGAGCGGCTCAGCCGCATGCTGCAAATCCAGATCGCGCCCGAAGTTCACGAGGAGCAGGCGGTCGCCTTCTTCGGCGAAGAAACGCAAGAGAAAGCAGTCCTCCGAAAGCACCGCGCCGTCGAACACCGCGTCCGTTTGGAGCCGCAGCACGGGGTCTTCACGCCGCAGCCGAAGCAGGTCCGTATGCAGGGCCACAATTTGTGGATCAGCCTCATCGGGTTGAAGCTTGCAGCGCTCAAACGTCGCCGGTGCCGACGGGTCCGCGAGCGCCTGCTGCGAATCCTCGCTCCCGAGGCTCGGGAACTGCTTCAGGAAGTCGCGCCGGCCTTCGCGCACGGCCCTATTGAGCTCCGGGTTGTGGTCGCAGAAGTAGAGAAACTGGGTGCGCGCCCCGTACTCCTGGCCCTGGAAAAACATCGGGGTTCCGGGCGTCAGCAGCCAATAGGCGGTCATCGCCCGGTACACGCCGGGGTGCGAGCGCGTGCGTACCCGCGAGCCGGTATCGGTATTGGCGACCTGGTCGTGATTCTCGAGAAACGTGACGAACTGCTGCGGCGCGAGGCCCTGTGTGGACCGCCCGCGCCCTGCCTTTTGCCAGCCATAGTACTGGCCCTGGTACAAGAATCCGCGCTTTGCGCCGGAGATGAACTCCTGCGGGCGCCCCAGGTAATCGGAGTAGTAGGCCTCGCGCTTGTGGGTCAGACGCACCATCATGGAGTGGTGGAGGTCGTCGTTCCACATGCCGTCCAGGCCGTAGCCCCCGCCCTCGACGGGGCGCACCAGCGTGGTGTCCTGCGGCTCATTCTCAGCGACGATGATCGTGGCACGCCCGCCGGCCGCCGCCCGCACTGCTTCGCCGATCTCCTCGAGAATGTGCCGCCCCAGCCGTCCGCTGTCGTTGATCGACTGGGTCGCGTCGAGCCGGAGCCCGTCGAAGTGGAACTCGCGCACCCAGTACGCCGCGTTTTCCCGGAAAAACTCGCGGGCACCCCCGCAGTTGCGCCCGTCGAAGTTGATTGCGTCGCCCCACTCGGTCGCTTCGGCCGCGAAGTAGTCCGGGCTGAACTCTTTCAGATAGTTGCCGTCCGGCCCGAGGTGGTTATAGACCACGTCGAGGATGACCCCAAGCCCGGCCCGGTGGGCCGCGTCGATAAAGCGCCGGAGCTCGTCCGGGGTTCCATAGCTGTTGTGCGGCGCCCACAGGTCCACGCCGTCGTATCCCCATCCGCGGCTGCCGGCAAACTGAGCCAATGGCATGAGCTCGAGGACGGTGATGCCCAATGCTGCCAAACGCTCCAGTTCGCGCTCGGCGGCGCGATAGGTGCCCTCGGCTGTGAACGTACCGATGTGCAGCTCGTAGATGACCTGCCCTTTCAAACGGCAGCCGCCCCAGTGCCGCTCCTGCTCGCTCCAGCGATACGCCGCCGGATCCACGATCTCCGACGCGCCGTGCGGCCCTTCCGGCTGGCAGCGCGAGACTGGGTCGGGATAGCTTTGGCCGCCGTCCAACTGCAAGCGGTACCGGTCGCCTGCTTTGGCCCCCTCGGCAAAGCCGCTCCAATACCCGTCCGGCTCCGGTTCCATCGCGAGCGGCGCGCGGCCCTCAATCAGCACGGCAATGCGCCCCCGCTCGGGTGCCCAAACCCGGAAGTGTGCGCCTTCCGGGCAGATTTCCGCGCCGATCGGGCAGGCACGCATTATCTGTACATCGAGAGTGGAGGATTGGCCAGTTTTCATTCGCTCGTGGGATGCCGGACGATCGCCGGTTTGTGCATTTCGCAAGGTGGTTTTTTGTTTTTGTCCTAGTGTCGTACAGCTTGTGCTTCCCAGTGTGCCGGCAAGCGATCAGCACTAGTTTACGTGGAAAAAGTGGAGTTGCCGCCAGCTCTGCAAAAGAGTCGGGGTGAGTAGTTCCATTTCGGGACGGCCTTGCTGCTTTGGAACAGCCCGATGCGCCAGTGAGCGGCGGCCCGCAGAAAGAAGATGCGCGGCATCCAAACTGTGCAGTAAAGTAGCAGGCAAGTGGAGGTCTCGATGCGAAACTTCGTCGGGGTTGGCGTGGTTGGGATGGTGTCTTTGCTCAGCGCGGGCGCGCAGATTCCGGCGCACTCTGTGGACCATCGGGTGGTGGTGCGGGTGGATCCGCCGAGCCTGAGCTGCCCGGTGGAAATGGCGGCCCGGAGAACGCCGGTGGGAGCCGTCGCGTATGCCGGCGGTGCGGAACAGCAATCCGGCAGCAACGGCGTACACGTAAGCCTTACGGCAACGGCAAGCGCCCGCATACGGGAGGCTTCGCTCACCGTGCATGCGCTTTCCGCACGGGGCCGCCTGCTTTCTGCTTCCTCCAGTGCCGCTCCCGATATGGCTAAGGATTTCCACCTTGCGGCCGGCAAACAAGGCTCCGCGGAGCTGGGCGGAGACGCCTCGGTAGACCCAAAAGCAACCGTCATCTCTGTGGACCTGAATGAGCTCGTTTACGCGGACGGGCGGGTGTGGCGGCCCGCCGTGGGTGCCGGTTGCCATGTTGAACCGGATGGATTCCTGCCGGTCGCCTCGGTCCGCTGAACCGGCAAATCGGAAGCGGATTATTTGACCGCTTCCGCCCTGTTCAGTAGACTCAGGAGGTACCCAAGCGGGAGTAGCTCAGTGGTAGAGCATCGCCTTGCCAAGGCGAGGGTCGCGGGTTCAAGTCCCGTCTCCCGCTCCAGCCGCAACCGGCTGGCGTTTCCACACAAGTTTCGGCGCGGTACCCAAGTGGTAAGGGAGAGGTCTGCAAAACCTTTATGCGCCGGTTCGATCCCGGCCCGCGCCTCCACCTCCCCAGGCAATCGTTCCCGGCTAACCGTGACTATCCGGGCTCCGCAAGGGCCGATTCCGACCCATACGTGGGCCTTTCGATCAGATACGCTGCACTGTTGCTCAGCCGAGCCTTTTTCCGGTCAGGATTGCTTAGTGAGGCAAAGTCCAAGGGGACCCCGCGCCATCGGCTGCGAGCAGGCGCTTTGCCGCCTGGAGTAGGGCGGCGGGGCCCGTCCAGCTTTCCACCACTGCATCGAACAGCTGCTGCAGCCCCGGCGGGCGATTGTCGAAGTAGGTAAGCAGCAGCCTGGTTTTCGGGTTGCGCTCGCGGCACAGCAGGGCGAGCTGCACTGTGTCCCGGTCAGGCAAAGTGTGGCCGAAGATGGCGAGCGAAAAGCGCTTTTCCGCGATTAAACGGGCAGCCTGCGTGGAGCAGGCGGAAACCACATCGCACCCAGTCAGGCGCAAGACACCGGCCCGGCTTTCGAGCAGCCGTTCATCACTGCCCAGCGAAAGAATCGACGCGCTCATGCGGCTCCCTGCAATTGGGGCTGGGACAAGCTCAAACTCCGGCAGACACGACTGATGCGAGGGGAAGGACATAGTGCTGCTCCGGGGAAACGCACTGGCCGCTACGCGCAGCCGTTTCTCATGTTGACAAGTGTGGCGGGACTCGTGTTGTTCGGCTGCGAACATAACTATCAATAACTTACAGATTACTCGAGGCTATTGAAACGCCCTTTCCCTTTTGGACGGGTGGCGGAAGATTTTGTACGCCCGCAGTCGCTCGAAGAGGGGCCGCCGGAGTAAACTTCGGGGGCGTTCGTACTTCAGGAGGCGGAACCCAGTGGAGAGCAGATTGACGCGGCGTACAGTGCTGCAATGTTTGGGGGCGGCGGGAGTGGTGAGCGCGTCGGGGGCAGGATTCGGCGCGCTTTCCGGGCAGGTGCAGCTGACGGTGCTTACCGGCGAGGTGGTAGCCGCGTGCCCCGAGAATTATCAGGGTTTGAGTTATGAGTCGGCCCAGCTGGTCCACCCGGATTATTTTGCCGCGAGCAATCGCAATCTTGTCGGGTTGGTCCGTACCTTGGGGCCGCGCGGCGGCGTCTTGCGGATCGGCGGCAACACCAGCGCTTTTACCGCCTGGCAGGCCAACCGGAACCCTTCGCAAGCGAAGGACGCGGGAGGCTACGGGCCGGACCTGGGCAGCAAAGTGCAAAAGCAAGTCCCGGGAATGTACGTCCTGACACCGAAAGCGATCGATAACCTGCGCGGATTTCTCGATGCGACCGGGTGGGGACTGATCTACGGGCTGAACCTTCGGCACGGGACGCCGGAAAGCGCGGCGGAGGAAGCAGCGTATGTGGCGAAAACGTGCGGGGCGAAGCTGGTCGCTCTGCAGTTCGGCAATGAGCCCGACCTGTTTAACCACGACAGCGGCAGCGAGGCCGTGGGCACCCGCTGGAGCTACGAGGAGTTTTTGCCTGCGTGGAAAAAGATGTACAAGGCGGTGCATGCGCGGGTTCCCCACGTCCCGATCGCGGGGCCGGATTGCGCGTTTAACGCCGCCTGGGTTGGGCGATTCGCGGCGGACACCAAGGGCGAAGTAGCGCTGCTGACCACCCATTATTACGCGGAAGGGCCGCCCACCGACCCGCGCATGACCATCGACCTGCTGCTGCATCCGGGAGCAAAGCTGAAGCAGGACGTGTACGACGCCATGGATGCGGCCAAGGCGGCGGGTCTGCCGTTCCGGATGAGCGAGGGAAACTCCTGCTACAACGGCGGCAAGCCGGGGGTGAGCAACACGCTGGCCTCCGCGTTGTGGGCGGGGGACTTCATGCTCGACCTGGCAAGCCGCGGGGCCAAAGGCGTGAACCTGCACGGGGGCGGCGAAGGGGTGTACACGCCGATTTCGACGGATAAGGCGGGAAACTCGACGGCGCGGCCGGACTTTTATGGCATGTGGCTCGCCGGGCAGTTCGCCGGGGCGCGGATGAACCGGGTGGAGCTCGCCGGGGTGCCTTCGGGCGGCAACATAACCGCATACGCGGGCGGCAAGCTCGTGGCGGTATTCAACAAAGGCAGCGCGCCGGTGGAGGTCGCCGTGCGTGGGCTCGGGCTGGGTAAGGCGGAGACTTTCCGGCTGACAGGGCCATCGCTCGGGAGCACCTCCGGGGTCAAGTTCGGGGCAGGCGCGCGCGAGCCGGGCTCCGCGTGGACGCCCGGCAGCGATGGCGCGGTTTCGCTCGCGAGCGTACCGGTTCCGGCCGGGAGCGCGGTGCTGCTGCG